>NZ_JBJMQP010000090.1:0-24877 GCF_045802625.1 Hyalangium sp.
CATCATCGAGAGCTGGAAGCCCACGTGGGATGCACCGGCGCAGCGGGTGCAGGAGCGCTCGTACGCGCTGGGCAGTGACAGCCTGGCGACGGCGCGGCGGGTGCACCAGCCCATCGAGAACGCCGGAGACATCCTCAGCGCCTTCGATGGCATCACCTACGGCAAGGGCAGCGCGGTGCTGGCCATGGCCGAGGGGTGGCTGGGGCAGGACGTGTTCCAGCGCGGCATCCAGCGCTACCTGCGGGCGCATGCGGGCGGCAACGCCACAACCCAGGACTTCCTGGACGCGCTCTCGGCCGAGGCGGGCAAGGATGTGGGCCGGGTGCTGGGCACCTTTCTGGATCAGGGTGGCGCTCCGCTCGTCTCCGCCACCGTGGGTTGCTCGGGCCCGGTGCCGAAGGTGGTGCTCTCCCAGCGCCGGTACCTGCCGGTGGGCTCCCAGGGCGAGGCGGCGCGGATCTGGCGCGTGCCGCTGTGCGTGCGCTACGGCGTGGGCACGGTGACGGGGCGGGCCTGCACCGTGCTGGAGACGGAGCGCGCGGAGCTGCCCCTGCCCGAGGCGAAGTCCTGCCCGGCCTGGCTCTACCCCAACGCCGAGGGCGCGGGCTATTACCGGGCGGAGGTGCCAAGCGACATGCTCCGGAAGCTGGTGGCGGTGGCTGGCCCACAGTTGACGCGCAACGAGCGGGTGGCGTTGCTCGGGGATGCGGACGCACTCGTCCTGGCCGGGAGGTTGCCCGCGGCAGATGCGCTCGCGATGGCCGCCCGCTTCGCCAACGAGCCCGACCGGCAGGTGTTCAGCGCCTCGCTGGAGCTGCTGGAGGTGGTGGACGAGCGGATGCTGTCCCAGGCGCGCCTGGAGGATTTCCACCGCTTCCTCCGGGACACCTATGGACCGCGCGCTCGCAAGCTGGGCTTCAGCCCGCGAGCCGATGACAGTGAGGACACGCGCCTGCTGCGCCCCCGGCTGCTGGAGCTGGCGGGGCGGCAGGGGGGAGATCCGGTGCTCGTCGCCGAGGCGAAGAAGCTGGCCACGAAGTGGCTGGGAGATCCGCGGTCCGTGGCTCCGGAGCTGGTGCCGACGGTGCTGGGCATCTCCGCGAAGTACGCGGGGGCGGAGTTCGCTCCGAAGTTCCAGGCGGCCCTGAAGACGGAGAAGGAGCGCAAGGTGCGCCAGGAGCTCCTCGCGGGCCTGAGCAGCGTGAGGGATCCCCAGCTGCTGCGGCAGCTGCTGCCAATGGTGCTGGACCCGGCCAATGATCCGCGCGAGGTGCTCTGGTTGCTGTACTCCCCCTCGCAGAACCCGGCCACGCGGGACGTGGTGTATTCCTTCGTGAAGGAGCACTACGACGCGCTCGTCGCTCGGATGCCCGATGCGGTCGGCGCCCGGCTGGCGTTCGTGGGCTCTGCCTGGTGCGACGCAGAGCACCGCAAGGACGTGGCGGACTTCTTCACCGAGCGGGCCGCGCACTCCCCCGAAGGACCGCGCGTCATGGCCCAGGTGATGGAGATGCTGGACCTGTGCATCGCCCAGAAGCAGGCCCGGGGCGCCAGCATCGACGCCTTCCTCAGCAAGGGGGCGGTGAAGGCGTCCACGCGCCCGTAGCGCGCTTGCCAGCTCCCGAGCCGCCCGGCTGCCGCCTCGGGCGCGGGTGGGAATGGAGCCAGGAGGGGCGCTGGCGGCCCAGCATCGGGAACCTTCCCTGCCTCCTGGGTGTTCCTTGGATAGGAGGACGCGAGTCATGACTGCAAGCATGACGTCCGCAGCGGTGCGCTTCAGTGATGCGTTTGTGGCCCTGGCCGCGGCCTCCGCCGTTGTCGCGTTGCTCCTCCCGGTGCCGAGCCTGGCAGCCACGCCCAATGCTCAGACCATGGCCGTGACACCGCTGGAGGAGAGGCTGCTCACCCCCAGCGGCCAGCCGCCCGACGAGATGCACCAGCCCGTGCTCGGCTACCTGCGCCCCACGAAGGACGGCTGGAAGCTGGACATGTTGCCAGGGGCCGTGGCTCGCACCGGCCCCCTGCCGGGCATCACCACGTACGCGGACACGACGCCGGAGTACCCCCCCTCGCAAAACGTCCCTACTCCCTACGCTCCGCTCTTCCGGGTGGACTTCTAGCCGGGACTCGCGCCCGCGCGTCTACTTGCTCTTGCGGTTCATGAAGGCCAGGAAGGCCTCGCGCGCCTCGTCCGAGGTGAGGCGCTGGAGGAACTCGACGCCCTCGCGCTGCAGGGTGGCGTTGATCTCGGCGCGCAGCGGCTCGCGCAGCAGACGCTTGGTCACCTTGAGCGCCTCGGCGGGCTTGGAGGCCAGCGCCCGGGCGCGCTCCTTCGCCACCTCCTGGAGCTGGGCGTCCGGCACCACGCGGGAGACGAAGCCGGCGCGCTGCGCGGTGGCCGCGTCGAACGGATCGCCGAACATCAGCAGCTCGGAGGCCAGCGCCAGGCCCGCGTTGCGCGGCAGCAGCAGGCTGGAGGCGCCCTCGGGGCACACGCCCAGGTTGATGAAGGGCATGACGAACCGGGCGCGCTCGGAGGCCACCACGTAGTCACAGTGCAGCAGCATCGTCGTGCCGATGCCCACCGCCGCCCCGTCCACCGCGGCCACCACCGGCTTGTCGTAGTTCACCAGCGCGCGCAGGAAGCGGAACACCGCGCTGTCCTCGCCGGCGGGCGGCCGCTCCAGGAAGTCCCCAATGTCGTTGCCCGCCGTGAAGGTGCCCCCGGCGCCGGTGAGCAGCACCACGCGCACCGCCGGATCCAGGCCCGTCTTGAGCAGGGCGTCGGTGGCGGCCTCGTACATCGCATGGGTGAAGGCGTTCTTCTTCTCGGGGCGGTTGAAGGTGAGGGTGCGGACTCCCTCGGTGTCGTGTGTCAGCAGGGTCTCGGACATGGCCGCGCAGCCTACCCCGTCCGCGCCCTCTTCCCGGATTCTCGAATGCGGAGGAAACTCCGGCCCGCCACCCTCGATAATCCTGAAAACGTACTCACTGAGAGGTTTTGGTCATGTCCGTCAACCGTACCAGCGCTGTAGCGCCCCGCACGACGCCGCGCGCCGCGCCCCCGCAGTTCGATGGCTCTCACCCCGCGCCGGGGACTACCAACACCAACGCGGCCCAGGTCACCAACCCGCCGGTGCGGGGCAGCCCCTCGAGCCGCAACCGCGCCACGTATGACAACGTGATCAACCAGTTCGGGGTGGGCAGCAACCCGCGCTACACGCCGCGCGACTCCAACGGGGACGGCTCCCGGGACACGTTCTGCAACATCTTCCTGTGGGACGTGACGCGGGCCATGGGCGCGGAGATCCCGCACTGGGTGGACAGCAAGGGCAACCCGGCGGCGGTGGGCAAGGGCCGCGAGCTGAACGCCAACGCCACGGTGGACTGGCTGCACCAGAACGGCCCCCAGCAGGGCTGGCACAAGGTGAGCGCCGCGGAGGCGCAGAAGCTGGCCAACGAGGGCCACCCCGCGGTGGCGGTGTGGAAGAACCCGAGCGGCATTGGCCACGTGGCGGTGGTGCGCCCCGGTGAGATGACGAGCGCCGGTCCGGCCATCGCCCAGGCGGGTGCGAGCAACTTCAACAACGGGCACGTGAAGGACTCGTTCGGCACCCGGCCGGTGGAGTACTTCGTGAACGACGGCGGCAAGGTGTCGGGCAACCCGACGCCCACGCCCACGCCCACGCCGCCCTCGACGGGCGGGAAGACTCCGGTGCCCCAGGTGGACCTGCGCCGCGGCGCCGAGGGCGCGGAGGTGAAGAAGCTTCAGGATGCGCTGGTGAAGCTGGGCTACATGACGAAGGCGCAGGTGGCCACGGGCCCGGGCATCTTCGGCCCGAAGACGGAGGCCGCCGTCTCCAAGTTCCAGGCGGACAAGGGCATCAGCCCCGCCTCCGGCATCTTCGGCCCGAAGACGCGTGCCGCGATGGAGAAGGCGCTGGGCGGCACGGGCGGCACCACGGGCCCCGGCCCGGTGACGAATCCCGGCCCAGTGGATGGCAGCAAGGCGGCGAAGCTGAACGCCATGCTCAAGGGCAGCGGCCTGCAGGGCAAGGGCGAGGTGATGCTGGCCATGGCGAAGAAGTACAACGTGCCAGTGGAGCTGGCCCTGGCGATGTTCAAGGTGGAGGCCCAGTGGAACACCACGGGCGTGGCGCCCAAGAACAACAACCCGGGCAACCTGCGCTTCGCCCAGTGGGAGAGCGAGCTGGGCGGTGTGCAGAACGGCGGCTTCACCAAGTTCCCCACGCTGGACAAGGGCATCGAGGCCTACTTCCGGCTGCTGGGCAGCTCCACGTACCGGAAGTTCGTGGACGCCAAGGACTGGACGGGCCTGGTCAACAAGTACGCGCCGCCGTCGGATGGCAACGACAGCTCGGCGTACTCGCGGATGGTCACGAGCTTGATCCCGCAGTACCAGGCGAAGCTCAGCTGAGCCGTCCGGCTGAGGTGAGCCCGTAGCGTCCGGCCCTCCGCGCCACCATGAGCGCGGGGGGCCGTGCCGTTTTCAGAGATCCACGCCCGTGGCGCGCTTGAGCTTGTCGGCGCGCCGCACCTCGTCCTCGTGGGCGCGGCGCGTGAGGCCGTGGTCCGTCACCGTGAGCAGCACCAGCGGCTCCGCGCCGGTGCACTGCGCCTGGTGCGAGGCCCAGCGCGGAACGAAGATGGCCTCCCCGGGTTTGACGTCCACCCCCGTGCCCCGCACCTGCACGTGGCCGGTGCCCGAGACGACGAGCAGCAGCACCTCGTACGCGTGCTCGCGAGGCTCGCTGCGGTGGCCCGGGGACACGCGCACCACGCTCGTCTCCAGCACCTCCGAGGGGAAGGGCACCCGATCCACGCTGAAGTCGATGCCGTGCTGCTCGTGCGCGTGGTGGAAGAAGGGGACGACGTGGGACCTGTCTCCCAGGTGGAAGGTGCGCGGCTCCGGCTGCTCGGGAGCCAGCGGCAGCCGGGCCTGGATGCGCTCCAGCAGCGGGCCCAACCGCTGGTGGTGCACGGACTCGAACAGGCCCTCGAAGAAGCTGCGCTGCAGCTCCAGCGCCCGCTCCAGCGCCCGGAGGCACATGTCGAACCAGCCCGGCTCCCGCGCGTGGGCGAGCACCAGCTCCTCCAGGAGGCTCGCCCGGGGGCTGTCCGCCTGCATCCGCTGGTGGAAGAAGGACAGGTGGCGCTCGGAGATGCCCGCCTGCTGCAGCCCGTCCACGAAGACGCTGTACAGCCGTGGAATGGGCGCCTCCAGCCCGAACGCCAGGAAGGCGGCGGCCGCGTACGGCGGTGAGCGCAGGCACCAGTCCAGACACTCGTGCACGAGGTAGCGCGTGGAGTCCTGGAAGTGGAGCGCTTCCACGTCCACGCCGAGCCCCTCCTTCAGGAAGCGGCGGAAGAGGGTGGCGGGCCGCTTCTCCGGAGGCTGGGCGCCGCCCTCCTGCCACAGCGCCTGCGTCATCCGAGTGCTCCACGGCTCCTGGTCGTACTGGGCCAGCAGCGCGTGGGTGAAGCGCGTGGTGGAGCACGTGAGCAGCGCGTACTGGGAGAAGATGAGCGCGTAGTCCTCGCGGATGAGCAGGCCCCGCCGGCAGGACTGGAGCACGCGGTTGTCCCAGAAGGCGTGCGAGGCAAGCCGCAGGTGCAGCTCCTCCATCATCTCCTCGGGCCGTGGGAGGAGCGGCTGGGAGAGGTGGGGCCTTCGGGGCTCTGGAGGGGAGTGCTCCCTGTCGAGTTCGGATGCGCGGGACTGCGGCGCCAATTCGAGGGTGCGGGCCGGACCGGCGGCGGGAGGGCTCATGACGGGACCCGGGAGATGCAGGGGGCTTATGGCACTTTGAAGGTGTGCACGACCGGGGGGCTGGCAAGCCCAAGGCGCCATGTCCCAAGGCGCAATACGAGTGTCGCCATGCGTGCCTATGTCCACTCCTTCAAGGCTGGGCAGCAACCCCCCGGCTTGCTCCTCTCGTGAGCACTCCGCCAAGGGAGCCACTGCCCCCTCTTTTGACGCAACGCGCAGGCAGCATGCTTTTCCTTGGGAGGTGCGGAGCGGGGCGGGGCTGGCTCCACGGAGGAAGCGATGCGCTTTCGAGACCGAGCTGATGCGGGTCGCCGTCTGGCCACGTTGCTCCTTCACTACCGGGGCCATGGGCCCCAGCTCTTCGGGATGAATGCGGGGGGAGTCGCCGTGGGCTACGAGGTGGCCCGCGCGCTGGAGGCTTACCTGGAGCTCTGGGAGGCGCGGCTCGTTGAGCTCCCAGGAGAGCCCCTGTCGGCGCTCGGCGCCGTCGCGGAAGGGGGCGGGTTCTTCCTGAACGCGGAGGCCGTGCGCTCGACGGCCGCCTCGGCCTCCGAGCTGACCCGGTGGATGGATGCGGCGGCGGGTGAGGTCGCGCTCGAGGCACAGCGGCTGCGCGGCGGCTTCCCCCGAATGGAGGCCGGAGCGGGCACGGTGGTGCTCGTGGTGGATGGCATCGCCGCCGGAGACTTCCAGGTGTACGCGGCGCTCCGAGGGCTGCGCCGGCAGAACCCGCGACACCTGGTGTTGGCGGCGCCGGTGGCCGCGGCGGAGGAGCTGGAGCGGCTGCGCCTCGAGGCGGATGAGGTGCTCTGCCTTCATCCCGTGTGGGCGCTGCTCGCGGTGCAGCACGCGTACGACGAGCTCCAGGGCCTGCCGGATATCGAGGTCCAACAACTGCTGGCTCGGGGGCGCGAGCTCCGGTCGAGCCATGATGAGCTGATCCCCACCGAGAACAGCGAGTGGTTTTGAGCCGCGGCCTGGGACCGCGGAAGGAGAGGTGCGCATGCGAGGCGAGGACACGGATGTTCGCGAGGTACAAGTCCGGATTGGCGAGGTGAACCTCGGAGGCAGCCTGGGAGTGCCGCAGGGCGCCCGCGGGCTGGTCATCTTCGCCCACGGCAGCGGCAGCAGCCGGTTCAGCCCTCGCAATCAGGCCGTGGCGCGCACGCTCCGGGAGGCGGGGCTGGCCACGCTGCTCTTCGATCTGCTGAGCCCGGAGGAGGAGGCCGAGGACGCGGTGACGGCGGAGCTGCGCTTCGACATCGCCTTCCTGGCCCGGCGGCTCGAGGAGGTGAGCGCGTGGGTGGAGCGGCAGCCCGAGCTGGCGGATCTGCCCCGGGGCTACTTCGGCTCGAGCACGGGCGCGGCGGCGGCGCTGGTGGCCGCGGCGCGGCGGCCTCAGGGCATCCTCGCGGTGGTGTCTCGGGGCGGGCGGCCGGACCTGGCGATGCCCGTGCTGGACCGGGTGCGGGCGCCCACGCTGCTGCTCGTCGGCGGCGCGGACACGGAGGTGCTGGAGCTCAACGAGCAGGCGCTCGACGCGCTGTGGGGGCTCAAGGAGATGCGGGCCATCCCCGGGGCCACCCACCTCTTCGAGGAGCCGGGCGCGCTGGAGCAGGTGGCCCGCTTCGCGGCGGATTGGTTCACCAAATACCTGGGGGAGACAGGGTGGGAAGCCCATCCCTGAGCCCGTCCTGGTGGTAGGGTCAGCCCCCCATGAATTCACCCGAACCGCGCTTCGTCTGGTTGGATCTCGAAATGACGGGGTTGGACCCGGAGACCTGCGCCATCATCGAGATTGGCGTCATCATCACCGGACCGGACCTGGTGCCCATCGCGGAGATGGAGCGTGTCGTCTGGCAGCCTGACGAGGTGCTGGCGCGGATGGAGCCGGTGGTGCGGGACATGCACACGCGCAACGGGCTGATCTCCCGGGTGAAGTCCTCGCCCATCTCGCTGCGGATCGCGGAGCGGGACGTGACGTCGCTGGTGGCGGACCACTGCGCGCTGGGCGAGGGCGTCCTCTGCGGCAACTCCATCCACACGGACCGGCGCTTCCTGATCCGGTACATGCCCATGCTGGAGCGCTACCTCCACTACCGCATGGTGGACGTGACGAGCCTGAAGGTGCTCACGCGCGCCTGGTACCCGGACACGCCCGAGCCGCGCAAGACGGCCTCGGGGCACACGGCGCTGGCGGATATACGCGCCAGCCTGGCCGAGCTCGCCCACTACCGCGCCACGTACTTCCTGCCCCACGCCTGAGCGGCCCGCGCGGTGTCCGCAGCCCGCCGTTCAGCGAGGGCTCAGCCGTTCGCGGAGGACATGCTTCTGCACCTTGCCCAGCGCGTTGCGCGGGAGCTGCTCCACGAACTCCACGCGGCGGGGTTTCTTGAAGCTGGCCAGCCGGTCCTTGCACCAGTCCACCAGGGCCTGCGCGTCGGGCGCGGGCTGACCGGCGGCGGGCACCACCACGGCCACCACCTGCTCGCCGAAGTCGGGATCCGGCAGGCCGAGCACCGCCACCTCGCCCACGCCTGGGTGCGACGCGAGCACCTCCTCCACCTCGCGCGGGTAGATGTTGAAGCCGCCGCTGATGATCAGCTCGCGCGCGCGGCCGGTGATGTGGAAGTAGCCGTCCGTGTCCCGGAGGCCCAGGTCTCCCGTGCGGAACCACCACCCGTCCGGATCAAACGACTCGCGCGTGGCCTCGTCCTTCCGCCAGTAGCCGGCGAAGACGTGCGGGCCACGGACTTCGATCTCCCCCACCTCCCCATCCGCCACCGGCTCGCGGCTGCGCACGTCCACCACGCGGGCCTCCTGGCCGGGGAAGGGCATGCCCACGGTGCCCGGGCGCCGCTCTCCGTCGTAGGGGTTGGTGGTGTTCATGATCGTCTCGGTCATCCCGTAGCGCTCGAGGATGCGCTGGCCGAAGGTGGCCTCAATCTCCTGGAAGAGCTGCGGGCTGAGCGGCGCGGAGCCGGAGACCATCAGCCGCAGGGGCCTGGGCCGGATGCCAGCGCGGCGCGACTCCTCCAGCAGCCGGCTGTACATGGTGGGCACGCCGAAGAACATCGTCAGGGCCGGATCATCCCGCAGGGACTCCAGCACCTCCGAGGCCACGAAGCGGCGGCGCAGGTCCACGCTGGCGCCGGTGTAGAGCGTGCCGTGCAGGCCCACCATGAGCCCGTGGGTGTGGAACAGCGGCAGCGCGAGCAGCAGCCGGTCCTCGGCCGTCCAGCGCCACGCCTCGGTGACGGCTCGGATGTTGGACAGCAGGTTGCTCTGCCGGAGCATGGCGCCCTTGGAGCGCCCGGTGGTGCCCGAGGTGTACCCGAGCGCCGCGATGTTGATGTCCCCCGGCACCGGCATCAGGCGCTGCTCGTCGATCGGCTCCGCGAGCAGCGCGTCGAAGGACAGGGTGGTGATGGAGGCCGGGAGCGGAGTGGCCACTGGCTCCACGGTGATGATCTGCCGCAGCGCGGGCAGCCCGGCCAGCAGTGGGGCCAGCTCGGCGGCGCCCGCGGCTCCAGTGATGCAGGTGCGAGTCTCGGAGTCGGTGAGGATGTGATCCAGCTCCACCTGGCGGTACTGCGTGTTGACCAGCACCACGATGCAGTGGGCGTACTGCGCGCCGAGGTAGGCGATGACGAACTGGGGGCTGTTCTCCAGGAACAGGGCCACCCGCTCCCCGGGCTCCTCGCGGCGGCGCAGGAGCGCCTGGGCGAAGGCGGTGACGCGACGGGCCAGCTCTCCGTAGGTGTAGCGCTCGGAGCCGAAGATCAGCGCGAGCCTCTCCGGCGTCTTCCGCGCATGCTCCAGGAAGACCTCGAGGAGGCTGTACGGGGGCTCCGGGTCATCATCATCGAGGGTCGTCATGGGGCGGCGAGCCTACCCGCTTCGCCCCAGGGTGGCGCCCCCGAGCCGCGGCTCACTTCACGCGGGTCAGAGGCACCGCCGTCGCCGGCACGGCCGGAGCCTGGGAGAGCGGCACCCGGTAGGTGAAGCTGTGCCCGGTCTTGTCCGTGAGAGGCAGGAGGGTGACGGGGACGCGAGCGCCGCACACCTCGACCAGCTGCGAGATGATGCCGCGCACGAAGTAGGGATCCAGCCCGGGCACGGGGCCGATGGCGGCCTTGAACTCGGGCAGCACCTCCACCGTCACCTCCACGTCTCCCCCCGGCAGCTCGCGCGCGCGGGCCCGCGCGTGGTTGACGCCCGTCTGCAGCACGCGCGTCATGTGGCTCAGCATCCGGCGAGCGCCCCACATGCGCGCCATGCCGAACAGCGCCTTGCCCATGTTCGTGGAGCCGAACCCCTCGAGCGTCTTCATTCCCAGCTGGAAGCGCGCCTCCTCGCGGGACAGATCCGGGTAGCGGACCTCGGCGCAGATCTTCAGCGTCCCGAGCAGCGCCGACAGCGGGTAGGCGCTGAGCAGCGGCCGGTCCACGTCCACGCCCACGGCGTGCAGCCGCCGGCGGGCCTCGCCGTCGAGCCGGTCCTTCATGGCATGGAAGAGCAAGCCCTCCATGAGCTGATCAAAGGCCACTGGCTCCTTGCGTAGGGGCTGCTCGAGGGGCATGGCGTGCACGCGGGACTCCCGGGGGAAGCTATCAAGTGTCCGCTGGAGCATCGTAGTCCGGTGTGAGGTCCACCGCGTTCACGGTGAGCAGGTGGTAGATGATGACGTTGCTGATCCAGAAGAAGACGGCGCCGAAGCTCACATAGACCAGCGACGAGCCGGGCCACACCTGCAGCGGGTTGCCGAGGACCTTGTCCGCCACGTAGCCGCTCGCCCACTCCACGCACCAGGCGATGGCCGCGCCCCAGGCCACGCGCCGCCACACCGTGAGCCGCCTCGGGTAGAACCAGTAGTAGTGCAGCGTCCACATCAGCCCGATGCCGATGGCCCAGATCATCAAGCTGGAGAACGAGAACCAGTAGTACGGCGAGCTCGGGTACACCCAGCCCCAGTTCCCCTGGACGAGGCGGAACAGCTGGTTCTGGGTCAGCTCCAGCAGCCAGAAGATGGGGGTCAGGTAGAGGATCTGCGTCGCCAGCACGCGTGCGTACGTGGAGAAGGATCTCTCCTGCAGTTCCGTAGTCAGGGTGAGCGTGTTCATCCTTCCCCTCCAAGAATGGGCGGATTGGCGGATTGGCCTGGAATTCGGTGGATGGATTGAATGGTCAGCGGCCTTCATCGCGCTTCTGTTCACCCGACAACTGGTTGCGCCAGGACGCCAGGGTAAAACTCGCACGGCGCTGGCGATCAGAAAAGGGGGGCCTCCCGCCAGGTAGACAGGAGCAGGTCCATCTGCGCTGCGCGGTGACACGCTCTCACACGCGCGTCCGAGCGGACCGACCTGAGAGGTCGGGTCCCCATTTCCAAGCGCTCAGGTCGTCAGGCCCGAGGCAGGCGCACGGTGAAGGTGGTGCCACTCTCCGTGGAGGCCACGTGCACGCTGCCGCCGTGGCCGCGGATGATCTCCCGGACGATGTAGAGGCCCAGGCCGATGCTGCGGCTCCGGGTGCCGTGGGTGGGCTCGCCGCGGGTGAGCGGCTCGAAGAGCCGGGGGAGCATCTCCGCGGGGATGGGCGTGCCCTGGTTGTGGACCTCCAGGAGCGCGAAGCCCGGGGCGCTGTCCGTCCTCACTCGCACCGGGGTGCCCGGAGGGCTGTAGGCCAGCGCGTTGCCCACGAGGTTGGTGAGCACCTGGGCGATGCGATCCGGATCCCACTCGCCGTGGCCTTCTCCGCTCGTCTCCACCTGCACCTGCCGCTCCGGGTGTACCTGCAGCACCTCGTCCACCACGTGGCGGGTGACGTCGTGCAGGTTCATGGGCCGGCGCTGCAGGGGGATACCGTTGCCCAGGCGCGCCTGGGTGAAGTCCAGGAAGTCTCGGATGAGGCGCGTGGCCCGCTCGCACGAGGAGACGATGCGGTGGGCCGCCTTGAGCTGCCGCTCGCCCAGCCCGGGGCTGGCCTCGAGCAGCCCCGCCGCCATGGCGATGGCCCCCAGCGGGTTGCGCAAGTCATGGGACACGATGCCGATGAGCTGCTGCTCGAACTCGGTCCGGTGGCGCAGCTCCTCCTTGTCCAGGAGTTGCTGGTGGAAGAAGCGCGCGTTCTCGATGGACAGCGCCGCCTTGTTGGCCAGCTCCTCCAGCAGCCGCAGATCCTCCGGTGTGAAGGGGCGGGTCTGAGAGGAGCGCGTGGTGGCCAGCGTGCCGATGACGCGCCCCTGGGCCCGGAGGGGGACAATGAGACAGGAGGAGAAGGGGTAGCGCTCGATCGCGGTCCGGTACTCCGGCTGGGCCTGGGCGTACAGCGCTTCCCGGTCGACCTTCGGGATGAACACGGACTGGCCTGTCTGCGCGACTCTGCCCGTGAGGCCCGCCCCAAGCCGCGCCGGGTGGGAGGACACCACCTCGAGGCCGCCCTGCTGGATGGCCGGGTCGACGTGGCGCAGACACACGGGCTCCAGCTGCTCTCCCGACGCGGACAGCAGGTTGAGGACGCAGGAGTCTCCCAGGTGCCGCACCACCTGCACGGCGATGGCGTCGAACAGCGAGGGCAGATCACGGTGGGCCTCGCTGAAGGCATCGGAGGCCTCGGCCAGCACCTGGAGGCGCGCGGCGGCGGCCCGCACCTTCTCGTTGGCCAGGCGCTCTTCCTCGTAGAGCTGGGCGCGATCGATGGCCTGCGCGCAGGCGTGGGCGACCGCGGTGAAGAAGGCCCGGTCGTCCTCGTTGAAAGTCCGATCCTGAGAGAAGGACAGCCCGATGACGCCGAGCGTGCGCCCCTTCACCAGCAGAGGCAGCGCGGCGATGGCGTGGCTGAAGGCGCCGTCAGCCATGTGCGGATAGCGCTCCATCCACTCCGCGCGCGAGCCCAGCCACTGGGGCTTTGTCTCTCGAATGGCATCCGTCAGGGGAGTCGAGGCGGACAGCGGAACCTGTCCCCACCGTCGCGAGAGCGCCTCGGGGTACCCCAGGGACTGCGCCACCTCGAGGGTCTGTCCGCTCGCATCCAGCAGGCAGACGGAGCCCGCGACGGCTCCCAGCGGAGCGAGCCCCGGCTCGAAGAGCGCCTGCATCACCTGCTCGGTGGAGGTGGCCTCCGCCAGCCCCGAGGTGAGGGCCTGGAGCCGGGAGATGTAGCTGGCGGCCCGGTGCGCGGCCTGGCGAGAGACGGCCTCCTGCTGGCGCAGCAGCTCCGCCTGACGCCGCACCTGCTCCTGGGCCTGGAACAGCTCGAGGAAGACGGCCACCTTCGAGCGCAGCACGTCCCCGGAGAAGGGCTTCTGCAGGTAGTCCACCGCGCCGTGGGCGTAGCCCGCCTTCACATCCGCCTCGTCCCGGCCATAGGCGGTGAGGAAGATGATGGGGATGTTGCGGGTGCGCTCGCGCTGCTTGATCAGGGTGGCCGTCTCGTAGCCGTCCATGCCCACCATCTGCACGTCCAGGAGAATGACGGCGAACTCCTCGGCCAGCAGGAGCCTGAGCGCCTGCTCGCCGGAGTAGGCCTTGGCGAGCCGCACCTCCAGTGGGGCGAGGATGGCCTCCAGGGAGAGAAGGTTGGCCGGGTTGTCATCCACCAGCAGGACACTCGGACCCTTGCTCTCACGCGGGGACACCGTCCCCCAGGCCGACTCAGAGGAGTCGTGGAAGGGGAACAGGGCCTCGCGGGACTTGCTCACGGCAAGCCGGGGCCAGGGCGCGCCAGGCCGGGGCGCCGACTTCAGGATTCCACGCGTCGTCTCAGGGAGATTCACCAACCCATCCTTCCAGCGCCAGCGACCGTGCAGCATACCCGCCGTGTGCCCTCTGGATAGGGGCTCGATGGGGACTGAGAACGGGTCAACGCTCCAGGAGATGGGAGGGATTCCCCTGGAGCGCGCCTCCTCGGGCGGACGTGCGTACCGCTCGGTGCACGGGTCCTGCTCGAAGTAGCTGCCGCTGGAATCGACGCGTTGCGCCGCGACGGGATATGGCCGAGGCCCCGCCCGCCCGTTCGCCCCACCGCGGCCCAGGCTGCCCTCAGGCGGCTCGGCTCAGGGGATGGACAGCAGCTCCACGTCGAAGATGAGCACCGAGTTGGGCGGGATGCTGGCGCCGGCTCCCTGCGCGCCGTAGCCCAGCGAGGAGGGGATGACGAGCCTGCGCACGCCGCCCACCTTCATGCCGGGGATACCCTCCTCCCAGCCGTCGATGACGCTGCCCTGGCCCGGGGTGAAGGAGAACGGGGTTCGCCCTGCGTTCTTGGAGCTGTCGAACTTCGTCCCGTCCGGCAGCCACCCCGTGTAGTTCACCGTCACCTTGCGGCCCAGGGTGGACGTGTCGCCGGTGCCCACCTGTACATCCTGGACGTAGAGCCCGCTCTCGCGGCGCTCCATGGCGTTGAGGTCCACGCCCAGCTCCGGCGCGTAGGTGACCTTCGCCGGATCTCCCGAGTTGGCTCCCGAGCTCGAAGCTCCTCCGCAGCCCAGCAGCAACAGCAGTGAAGAGAGCATCATGAAGCGCGGCATGTGGGGGCCTCCTGAGCGCCAGCGCGGCGCGGCGTGGGTGCGCCTTCCATACCTCGGAGTCCTCGGGTCCGCATCTGTCCCCTCTGCTTGCAAAGGCGCTCGACAGCGCGGCTACACTGCGGGGAAGAGACCCTCGGGGTGGTGCTGTACGCCACCGGACCCACGTGCAGGCATGAGCGAGACGGGAGAGCTGGAGGAACGGGCCCGCGGGGTCCTGGAGCGCTGCCGAGGCGCGCGGGTGCGGCTCGCCGTGGCGGAGGCCTGCACCGGGGGGCTCATCACCGCCAGCCTGACGGCAGTGCCGGGCTCCTCGGCCGTGCTGGAGCGGGGCCTGGTGCCCTACTCCAACGAGTCGAAGGTGGAGCTGCTCGGCGTGCCCCCGGAGCTGTTCGTGGCGCACGGCGCCGTCAGCGCCGAGGTGGTCCAAGCCATGGCCGAGGGGCTCCTGGCCCGCGCTCCCGTGGAGCTGGCGCTCGCCGAGACGGGGGTCGCCGGGCCGGGAGGAGGAACACCCACCAAGCCCGTGGGGCTCGTCTTTCTCGCGGTGGCACGGCGCGGCGCGCCCACCGTGGTGGAGCGGCACCTCTTCCCAGGGGAGCGAGGAGCGGTCCGCCACGGTGCGTCAGCTAGAGGACTCGAGCTGATCCTCGAGCAGCTCGCGGTTCGATCCTGAGCGGGAAGTCTCCTCCCCATTAGAAAGCCCGGTTCGGCTGGGGTAGACAGGCAGCCACGAGTCGCGATCCGTCGCGGTGACGGGTTGGAAGGAGCCGCCGTGCACCAGATCCAGGTCGACACAACGAACGCCATCGTGGAGTTCGTCCTCGACGGCTATATCCGGCCGGAAGAGATGAGGAAGGTCGTCAACGAGCTCAAGGCCGCGACGGCGAGCCTGGCGGGCCGTGAAGTCCGTATCAAGGCGGACCTGCGGACCTTCAAGCCGGCCTCGCCCGAGGCGGTGGAGATGATCCGGGACGCCCAGGAGTTCTTTCTGCGCTCCGGGGTGAGGCGGGTGGCCGAGCTGGTGGAGAGCCAGATCGTCGCGCTCCAGCTCAACCGGGTGGCGCGAGAGACAGGCATCGACAAGTTCCTCCGGCGCTTCTGGGAGGACGCGGCGGCGCGCAACTGGCTCATCCACGGCGAGGCCGCGGAGCAGGGCAGCACCCCGTGAGGGGCCCGAGGCGCCCGCACGCCCGGCGCCTCAGGTGGGGACGAGCCCGAACCCGACGGCGAGCAGCGCCGCGAGCGCGCCGTACATGGGGACGTTGAAGGTGAAGGTGAGCCGGTTGATGCGGCGGAAGCGCGCCTGTTCCTCATCGGCGAACCAAACGCCCTCCTGGCCCGTGGTGGCGCCCTCCACGGCGTGGAAGAAGAGGGCCGCGTAGACGATCTCGATGACGAGGCTGATCAGCACCAGCCCCACGAGCGCCAGCGCCCACACCTCCGAGGCCGGCAGCGGGCCCAGCCAGTGCGTGTGGTGCCAGCCCAGCCCGCCGAGCACCAGGAGGATGCACAGCACGTCATGGCCGATGCCGTAGGGCGGACGCCAGCTCTGGGTGACATAGAGCAGGTACATCTCCGCCAGGCCGCGGATCCACATGGAGGCGCCGAACAGGCCGAGCACCACTCGGGCCGCGGGAGCCACCGCCGGATCCAACGCCACCGCCGGACAGACGAGGAACCAGAAGTAGACGGCGTAGAAGAGCCACGCCACCTTGGCGGGAGAGATGCGCCCGCCGCGCGAGCCCTTCTGGTTCTGCCGCCGTTGGAAGAGCAGGCCGAGGACGATGACGACGCCCAGCAGGACCAGGAGCGCGGCGCGGGTGAGCGGAGAGAGCATTCAGCGGCGGCGGGGGCGAGGGTAGTGCTCGGGGAAGTTCTGGAGGTACCACGCGCGCAGCTGGGGCAGGTGCTGTAAGGCCACCTGGGGGTGGAGGTGGTGGACGATGTGGAAGCCGATGTTGCGCGGCGCCAGGAACAGCTGGCTGAACCAGCCCAGGCCATGGTCTCTCGTGGAGGTGAGGATGCCCTGGAGCGTGCGGCCCTGCTCGCGCGCGGGGGTGTGCTCGGACAGCAGCCGGTACGCCGACAGGCCCGAGGCGCCCATCAGCGGCAGCAGGTACCCGACGGTCATGGCGTGAGGCCAGCGCAGGGTGAGCGCGAGCACGCCCAGGTGGAAGAGCACCTGGCCCAGGTCGGCGCGGGCGCAGGCGATCACCTCTTCGCTGTGCGTGAGGTCCTCGCGGGAGCGGTCCAGCAGGAACAGGCGGCCATAGAAGGTGCGCAGCGGGGGGAGGGCCCAGGCCAGCACGCCGAAGGGCCCGCGCACCACCCAGAAGGGGATGATGAAGACGAGGAACATCCACAGGAGGACCGCTTGCCACCACGGCCCGGCGGGAGGCTTGTCATAGGCGTCCCGCTTCGTCCCCTCGTAGTGGTGGTGGCGCAGGTGGTGGTAGCGCATGGCGTTCCACGAGGTGCAGACGGGGATGCCCGACAGGCACTCCAGCAGCCAGAGGCTGGCGTCCTTGCGGCGCACGGGCAGGTGCGTCGCGTCATGGAGGATGACGCCAAAGGAATGCAGCCGGCCGGCGATGAGCAGCACGAAGAGCGGTGTGGCGGCAGGCAGCCAGAGCAGGCCCACCTCGCACAAGGCGATCCAGGCCCACTCGATGGCGGCCATGCGGATCAGCTGGGGCACCTGGGCGCGGCCCAGCAGCTCTGGCGGCACCACGGCACGGAGGGGCAAGGGAGGAAGGGGAGTGGAGGCAGGAGTCATGGCGTGAGCCTCTCCAGTGAACTCAGCGGGCAGGCCCGTGGCAAGTCCCCCATGGCTGGACAGGGTGGCGCCTGCCAGGGCACGCTCCGCGCATGCTTCCTTCCACGCGCGTCGAGCGCTGGGGCTGGATCTGGCCCCGCTGGACCGACCCGCGCATTCCCTTCGCCTGTCTGCTCACGCTCTATGGCGTGCTGGGCTTCTCTTTCTTCGGGTTCAACCGCAGCCCCTCGCAGATGGCGACCATCGTCATCAGCGGCAGCGTGCTGGACGCGGTGCTCGGGTGGGTGCTGCGCCGCGAGAAGGTGGTGCCGCTGAGCGGGTACATCACCTGCTGCTCGCTGGCGCTGCTGCTCAACTACTCGCACCACAGCTGGCTGCTGTTGATGCCGGTGTGGCTGGCCATCGGCTCCAAGTACGTGCTCACCTTCGAGGGGCGGCACGTCTTCAACCCGTCCATGTTCGGGGTGGCCACGTCGCTGCTGCTGTCGCGCGAGCTGATCACCGCGGCGCCGGCCTACCAGTGGGCCAACGGCGCGGTGGCCATGTCGGCCTTCATCGTCATGGCGGCGCTGGTGCTCTTCCTCTTCAAGGTGGGGCGCACCTGGCTGGTGGTGAGCTTCCTGCTGTTCTACGCGGCGCAGACGGGCCTGCGCGCCTATGTCATGCGGCACCACCTGCCGCCCGAGGTGCTCTTCCTCGGCACGCTGGGAGCGCCCTCCTTCTTCATCTTCGTCTTCTACATGCTCACCGATCCGGCGACGTCTCCCGCGACGCGCCGGGGGCAGGTGCTGCTGGCGCTGGCCATCACGCTGGTGGACCTGGTGCTGCACCTCAAGGAGAGCGTCTACACCTTCTTCTACGCCGCCCTCACGTGCGCCACCCTCCGCTTCCTCTTCCTCCACGCGCGTGCCCTCGCGCGGCGCGGCCCTCGAGAGTACCTGCGCGGCCTGTTCTCTCCCGGGCCGCTCAAGCGCGTGGGCGTGGTGGGCGGGCTGGGGGCGGTGCTGGCCGGGGCGTACTTCGGCATCGTGGCTCCGTCCATCGCCGCGCACCCGCTGTCCTTCCACATGGAGCGGATGGAGGCATCCCGCACGGGCCTGGGCTCGGAGATGGGGGACATGCTCACGCGGGTGGATCCGCGCGTGGCCCACATCTCCAAGTGGGTGCTGAGTGTGGGCGACGCGGTGGCGGCTGGAGACTTCGATGGAGATGGGCTGTTGGATCTCTACCTCTCCAACCCGCTCAAGAAGGACGAGTACCGCGCCGCGCTCTACCGCAACCTGGGCGACTTCCGCTTCGAGCGGGTGAGCGTGCCCGCGCTGGAGCGCTTCGCGAAGAACTACGACCGGGACGGCCTGCCCGGCACCGCCACCTTCGTGGACTATGACGGAGATGGGGATCAGGACCTGGCCATCGGCGTGGCCTTCGGGCCGTCGCGGCTGCTGCGCAACATGCTGCGCGAGACGGGGCAGCCGACCTTCGAGGACGTCACCGACACGGTAGGCATCGGGGACCACTCGGTGAGCCTGGGCATGGCGTTCCTCGACTACGACCGGGACGGGCGCCTGGATGTGCTCGTCACCAACGCGCTCACCACGCACCTGCCGGGCTACGACAAGCCCACGCCGCTCAACCTCTTCCACCTGCCCGCACCCGAGTACCCCGGCGACCGGCGCATGTTCCGCTTCATGCATGACGGCTGGCACCAGGCGGACAACGGGGGACTCAACCGGCTCTACCGCGCTCGGGGCGACGGCACCTTCGAGCCGCTGGACATGACGGCCATGGGGATGCCGGAGACGCGCTGGTCGCTCGCCACGAGCACCGTGGACCTCAACCACGACGGGTGGACGGACCTCTATATCGCCAACGACTTCGGGCCGGACGACGTGTACCTGAACGAGGGCGGCAAGCACTTCCGCCGCATCGCGGGCCAGCGCTTCGGGGAGATTGGCAAGGACACGTACAAGGGGATGAATGCCTCGGTGGCGGACTTCGATCGCAACGGGTACCTGGACGTGTACATCTCCAACGTGCACCACTCGCTGCAGGCCGAGGGCAGCCTGCTGTGGATGGTGGGGCCGGGCGAGGATCCGTTCGTGCCCGAGTTCAAGGACGAGGCCACCTTCCGCGGCGCGCTCAACGAGCGGCGCTTCGGCTGGGGCGCGGCGGCGGGAGACCTGGACAACGACGGGTGGATGGATCTCGTGCAGGCCAACGGCATGGTGGATGACCGGCTGGACAAGCTGCTGCCGGATGGCGCACGGAAGGACTACTGGTACATCAACCACAAGCTGATGCAGTCCGGGCCGGGGGTGCACACCTACGCGGACCAGTGGGGCGACATCCGCGGACGCACGCTCTACCCGAACGAGGCCCGGCGCGCGTACCTCAACCTGGGCGACGAGAAGCCCGGCCACTTCGTGGACGTGGCGCACGAGCTGGGAGTGGATGATCCGGACAACTCGCGCGGCGTGCTGATGGCGGACCTGGACAATGACGGAGACCTGGATCTGGTCATCACCAACCAGCACGGCCCGGTCTCGGTGTACCGCAACACGCTGCGCACGGCGGGGGCTCCCGCGCCAGGGAACGCGCACTTCGTGGGGCTCACGCTGGTGGGAGACGGCGTGCGCACGCACCGCACGGCGGTGGGTACGCGCGTGGTCATTGCCTACGAGGAGGGTGGCCGGCACGTGGAGCAGGTGCAGGAGGTGGGGCTGATGGGCGGCTTCTCGGCCTCGGCGGATCCGCGCATGCACTTCGGGCTCGGGCGGCACGCGGGCCCCGTGACGGCCACGCTCTATTGGTACGGCGGAGAGGTGCAGACGCTGCAGCTCGACGCCGATCGCTACCACGAGCTCCGCCAGCCGCCCGGTACCACGGCATTGCAGGGAAGGAGATAAACGGAATGTTGTCGGCCCTGAAGGGGGCCATCGTGCGGCGCGAGGAGCTCTCCGAGTTCCAGCGCGCGCAGATGCTCGCCCTGATGCAGCTCTGCTACGCCGGTGTCTCGGCCGAGCGATTCACGAGGGACCTCGAGGAGAAGCAGTACGTCATCCTCCTGTCCGTGCGGCGCACCGGAGAGCTGGTGGGGTTCAGCACCCTGCGCGTCGCGGAGGACCGCATGGGAGGGCGGCCCGTGGAGCTGGTGTTCTCGGGGGACACGGTCATCCACCCGGACCACTGGGGGCAGAAGGAGCTCCAGGTCCAGTTCGCCCGCTTCACGGCGTGGCGAAGGCTGCGCCGGCCGCTGCGCCCGCTGCTGTGGCTGCTGCTGAGCGGCGGGTACAAGACTTACCTGCTCTCGGTGAACAACTTTCCGCGCACCATCCCGCGCCATGACTGGGATGCGCCCGCCGAGCGCGTCACCTTCATGCGGACCCTGGCGGTTCGGTGGTTCGGCGGCCAGTACGACGCCGAGCGGGGCGTCCTGCGCTTCGAGCAGCAGCACTACCGCGTGCGGGATGGCGTCGCGCCCATTGATCGCGCGGCCGCCGCGCACCCCCATATCGCCTTCTTCGCCGCGCGCAATCCGGGGCATGTGGATGGCGAGGAGCTGGTGTGCCTCACGGAGATCCGGCTGAGGGACCTGGCCCGCTCGGTGGGGTGGATTCTCATCAAGCAGCTCATGGGCGTGACGCGGCGCGGGCTGCGGCTCATCGGGGTGCGCGCGCGGGCATGAGCGTCGTGGCTCCATCCGCGCTGCTGCTCGGGGGCTTGCGAGCGGCCATGGCGCCATCGGCGCTGCGCTTTCACCGCGCGCTGAGCCGGCCCGAGCAGGCTCAGGCCGAGTGCCTCCAGCGGGTGCTGCGAGCCGTCGCGGGCAGCCAGCAGGCCGCGCGCATCGCGGGCTTCGAGCGGCTCGCGAGGCCGAGCGAGTTCCAGGATGCGGTGCCGGTGTCCACCCCGGACTCCGTGGCCGCGGATGTGGATCGCATCGCCGCGGGAGAGCCGCGGGTGCTGACGGGAGCGCCGGTGGTCCGGTTCGAGCAGTCTGGCGGATCCTCCGGAGCGTCGAAGCTGGTGCCTGTCACTCGCGCGCTGCTGGACGAGTTCCACCGTGCCCTGGCGCCGATGCTCTTCGAGCTGCTCCACCGGCGGCCACAGGTGCGTGCCGGTCCGAGCTACTGGTCCATCTCGCCCATTGGACGGAAGCGGGGGAGGACGGCGGGAGGAGTTCCGGTGGGAAGCGTGGAGGACACCGCATACTTCCCTCGCTTCCTCCAGCCGCTGCTCGCGCGGGTGTTCGCCGTGCCGGGAGAGGTGGCTCGGCTGCCCGATGTGGAGAGCTGCCGGTACGTGACGCTCTGGTTTCTCGTGGCCAGTGAGGAGCTGACGCTGATCAGCGTGTGGAATCCAAGCTTCCTCACGCTCCTCATGGACGCGCTGGAGGTGCATGGGGAGCGGCTCGCGGAGGACCTGGAGCGCGGAACGTGCCGGCCTCCCGGCCGCGAATCCGAGGAGGAGGTCCGAGCGGTCCTCTCGCGAATGCACTTCACGCCTCGGCCCGAGCGAGCCCGGCTCCTGCGCCAGGCGCTGAAGGAAGGGCTGAGCGGAAAGGCGCTGTGGCCGAGGCTTGCGCTGCTCAGCATGTGGACCGATGCCCAGGCCGCCCATGCCGTGGGGCCGGCGCGCCGCCGCTTCGAGGGCGTCGAGCTCCAAGGCAAGGGGCTGCTGGCCACCGAGGGGGTCATCACCCTGCCGCTGTTCGACGCGCCAGCCCCCGTGCTCGCCGTGCGTAGCCACTTCTACGAGTTCGCTGATCCCGAGCACCCGGAAGCACGCCCGCGGCTCGCCCATGAGCTCGAACAGGGCCGCGAGTACCTCGTGCTCCTGTCCACCTCGGGCGGGTTGCTGCGCTACCGGCTGGGAGATCTCGTGCGCGTGGAGGGCTTCGCCGGAGCCACCCCGTGCCTGCGCTTCATGGGCCGAGCCGACGCCGTGAGTGATCTCGTCGGAGAGAAGCTCTCGGCCACCCGAGTCACCACCGTGCTGGACGCCGCGCTCCCGTCGTTGTTCGGGGGCACGCGGCCTCGCTTCGCGATGCTCGCCCCCGAGTGGGAGGGCCCACCCGCCTATCGCCTCTTCCTGGAGACGGACGCTCCGGACGAGCGTCTCTCCGAGGCCGCCGAGGCCATCGAGCGCGCTCTGAGGGAAGGCTTCCACTACCGCTACGCGCGGGAGCTGGGGCAGCTCGGCCCCGTGAGCGCCGTGCGCGTCACCGAGGGGACCCGGCGTTACGAGGCGCGCTGTATCGCCCTGGGCCAGCGCGCCGGAGACATCAAGCCCGTGGATCTGCACCGCCAGCCGGGCTGGACCGCGCACTTCGCTTCTGGAGGCACCTCGTGAGGAACCCGCTGCACCTCGCGCCCGCCGAGCAGCCCGCGCTGACCGTCGATCTGGAGGCCGAGGCGGAGCTCTCCCGCTGCGGAGCGCTCAAGGACTACTGGTACGTCGCGTGCCGCTCGCCCGAGCTGACGGGGAAGAAGCCGCTGGCGCGGATAATCATGGGGCTCAACCTCGTCCTCTTCCGGGACGAGCAGGGCCGGCCCGCGGCGCTCCGAGACCGCTGCCTGCACCGCAACGCGCGGCTGTCGGCGGGGGACACGTTCGACGGGAAGCTCGGGTGTCCGTACCACGGCTGGGTGTACGACGCGGGCGGCAACGTGGTGGAGGTGCCCTCGCTCGGGCCTTCGCAGCGAGGTGAGGCGCTGGACGAGCGCGGCCATGCGCAGTCCGGCCTCACGGTGGAGCCCTGCAAGCTGGGCCGCGTGCAGCGCTTTGAGACGCGGGAGCAGGACGGGCTCGTCTACGTCTTCATGGGCGGGGAGGTCTCGAACGCGCGAGCCGAGCCCTTCCGAGTGCCGTACTGGGGACACCCGGACTGGACGGTGTACTTCATGGTGACGCGGTTCCCGAACGGGGTGACGAACCTGGTCGAGAACTTCATGGACGTGCCGCACACGGTGTTCGTGCACTCGGGGTGGTTCCGCGACCGCGAGCGCAAGCGCGTGCCCGCGACGGTGAAGCGCTCGGGCGGGAGCGTGCTGGTGACGTACAAACAGGACCGGGATGCCATTAACGGCATGGGGCGCCTGTTCAACCCGCGCGGCCTGCCGATGGTCCACACGGACCACTACTTCGTCCCGAACATCACCCGCGTCGATTACATGTGGGGCGAGAACGGCTTCGTGATCAACTCGCAGGTGACGCCCATCGGGCCAACGGACAGCCTGGTCTACACGGCCATCAGCTTCCGGCTCCCGTTCGAGGTGCCGGGCCGGCTGGTGGGCCGGGCGCTCGCGCCGCTGATCAAGTGGTACACGACGCAGGTCATCCTGCAGGACGTGGAGATCATGCGCGTGCAGCGAGAGGGCCTGCTCAACGGTCCGGGCGGCGGCGTCTTCCAGAGCACCGAGGCGGACCTGCTGCACGCGGACATCGAGGCCTATCGGCGGTGGCTCCGCGAGGGTGGCCAGGGTCCGGGGCCAAGCGACGAGGAGCGGGACATCGTCTTCTGGATTTGAAGAGCGAAGGGCTCGGAGCGTGAACCCCGAGCCCTTCCAGGCTGGCGCGCTGCGAAGCACGCTCAGCTATTCGTCAACGTGTATCACGGGCAGACGCAGTTGCCGGTGCACGCGTAGTCGCGATAGCAGGGAGTGGCGCCACAGGCGGCGGTGCACTGCGCCTGGGTGCTGTAGTACAGGCCTGTCGTGTCGCACGCCCACTTCAGCGGACAGACGGTCATCTCATGGACGTTCTGATCAGGGTTGCTCTGCTGATCAGTCTGCACACTGGTCTTGATGGACTCGGACGCCGGGGCCTCATCGGGAACGTAGGTGCCACCACAGCCCGTCACAGCGAAGGTGAGGGTCGCAACAACAGCAGCCAGCAGAGAGGTGATTCGCAAGGGACAGCCTCCTAAGGGATATGACAGGTTTTGCCTGCTTGCCGGCTTTTACTCGCAGTGTGAGTGGATGGCAAGAATTCTGGTTGGGCCTGCTGATCCGGAGGTCGTCCCCACCGGCGTATCCATCAGTCGCCGCTCCAGGTGGGGCTTGGAATGCGGCTTGGAGGAACCTTGTGTGATGCCATCTGGTCGGATGGTTCGGATGCCTATCCCTCCGTGGACCTCTCCCGATTACCTGATCAGGAGAAGTACTCGGCACGGTTGGAGGAGGATTACGCCGAGTTCGAGCGGCTGCGAGAGCAGGTGCGCCCGCTGGTCCCGTCCGGTGTTCCCCTACGGCCGGGGACCACGTTCGGCCCCCTGACAGGTACGGCCCGGGGAGAGTTCGGTCCTTTCCACATGTTCTACAGAAGAACCCACCCGAGCTGCTGGAGATGGAACTGCTGCCGCTCGGCCGACTGCATGAAGCGTGTCTGCCACCGGACCGGCCTCCTCCGTGTTCAACGTGCGGCCGGGAATCTGTTCCGGCTCGGAAGCTTCGCGACGTTGATCATCGCCACCGAGCGCTTCGTGGAGACCTCGCGCCGCCTTGGCTACGAGCAGGACATCGTCTTTCGCGAGCTGCCGCTGCAGTAGATTCAGATGGAGGGATCGCTCGGAGGAGACGGGGATACACTCCATCCATGTCCGTCAAGTTGGTCCCTGGGCTCTACGAACAGCTCGTCACCGTCCCTCTCGCCCGGCAGCTTGAAGGCACTCCTTCGGAGCTCGTCCGGCGTGAGGAGCTCGATGTCGAGGACGCGGATGTGCTGCTCGCCCGGCACGTCCACACCCAGGTGCGTCACGCCCTCAGGCTTGTGAAAGGCAATG
>NZ_JBJMQP010000091.1:0-32480 GCF_045802625.1 Hyalangium sp.
CCTGCCCCGCCAGCGCCGGCACCTCCTGGATGATGGGGACGCGCTCCAGCGCCAGCAGCGCCCGCGCCTTCGCCCCGTTCATCATCTCCAGCAGGTGCCCCAGCAGGCCAAAGCCCGTCACGTCCGTGAGCGCGTTCACCTTGAACTTCCCCGAGGCGAACACCTCTCCGGCGGAGCGGTTGAGCTGGGACATGACGGCCACCACGCGCTTCGTCAGCGCCTTGGAGGCCATGCCCCGCTTGATGGCGGTGGTGGCGATGCCCGAGCCCAGCGGCTTGGTGAGGATGAGCACGTCCCCCGGCTTCGCGCCCGCGTTGGTGAGCACCTTCTTCGGGTGCACCAGGCCGGTGACGGCCATGCCGTACTTGGGCTCGGGGTCCTGCACGCTGTGGCCACCGAGGATGGGGATGCCCGCCTCGTCCGCCTTCGACTGCCCGCCCGCGAGGATCTTCGAGAGGATGCCGAGCGGCAGCTCCTTGGGGAAGCCCACCAGGTTGAGCGCGAAGATGGGCCGGGCGCCCATCGCGTAGATGTCCGAGAGCGCGTTCGCCGCGGCGATGGCCCCGAACTGGAACGGGTCGTCCACCACCGGCGGGAAGAAGTCCACCGTCTCCACCACGGCCAGGCCGGGCGCCACACGGTACACGGCCGCGTCATCGTTGGTGGCGAACCCCACCAACGCCTGCGGCCCCTTCGCTGTCTTCAAGCGGCGCAGGACCTGCGCCAGATCCGCGGGCCGGAGCTTGGCGGCTCAGCCCGCGCAGTGACTCAGTTCGGTCAGGCGCTTGTGCGTGTGCTGCTCGTCCGCCATGGCATCACCCCTGCTGCACGTACTCGCGCTTGATGAGCTGCACCACCGCCTCGGCCGTCAGCACGTCGTCCTGGTCCGCGTGATCCAGCACCCCGGCCAGGCTGCCGTAGTTGTGCACCAGTTGGAGCACGTCCAGCAGCTCGGGCGTCAGCTCCTTGAGCGGGGCCGTCATGGGCTGGGCCAGCCGGATGGGCGCGGCCATCTCCGGCAGCTGCCCCTGGATGCGCTTGAACTCGTCCAGCTGGCGCAGCGAGTCCATCAGCAGCGCCTCGGTGGACGAGTCCAGCTCCACCATGAACTCCTGGTTGTCCGCCGGACGCAGCTCGAAGTCGCCGTGCTCCCAGGTGATGATGCGGTTGAAGCTCTTCTGCGGCCCCAGGTTGTGGTTCTCGTCGATCACCGCGTAGTACACGCGGCCCTGGCGCAGGTAGATCTTCCCTTCCCGGTCGCTGGTGATGACCAGCACGCCGTTCTTCTTCGACGTGTGGAAGAGCTGGAGCAGATCCGGCAGGGGGATCTCCTCGATCTTCCCCGTCATGGACGAAGTCTTGGTGGAGCGGGCCGCCTGCGCCGCCGCCGCCTCCTCCAGCTTCTGCTTGACGACCTTCTCGTCCACGTTGACCGAGTCGGCGCCCTGCTGGATGAGCTTGAGGATGGAGGTGCCGATGAGGATGCGATCCCCCTCCTTGAGCCGCGCCTGCTTCACCTTCTCGCCGTTGACGAAGGTGCCGTTGGTCGAGCCGAGATCCTCGATGGTGATGTTCCCGGCGCTGATCATGATCTTCGCGTGCTTGCGCGAGACCATGTCCTCGACGAGCACCATGTCCAGCTCGCTCGAACGGCCGATGACGATCTGCTTGTCCGCCTTCAGGGGGAACTCGCCACCCTGATACTTCCCGGAGATGAATTTCAGGGCGTAGTTCTTCGACCCGCTCGGAGTGCTCACGTTACCGAGACCTCGATGAAGAGGGTTTCCATATCAGCTCGCCTGCTCTGCCTTCCCCGACGCCGGCTCCTTCACCAGATTGAGGTACATCCGCGCGCTCTTGTTGTCCGGATCACGCGTGAGGACGTCCTCCCACACCTTCACAGCCTCCGCCCGCTGGCCCGCCGAGTAAAGCGCGATTCCGTAATGGATGCGACCCGGCATGAAGCCCGGGTTCTGCGAGATGGCCTGCTCGAACTGCTGGAGGGCCTCGGGGTGCCGGCCCGCGTCCCTCAGCGCATCCCCCAGCTTGAGCCGGATGTCCACGAAGTGGGGGCACAGGGCCAGGGCGCGCTGGTACTCGCCGATGGCTGGCTCCCAGGCCCCGTTGGAGGCGAACATGTTGCCGATGTCGGCGTACATGTTGGCGATCTTCCCCTTGACGAAGGGATCCATCTCTCCGGGGACGCTCTTCTGCCGGGCGAGGGCGTTCTGGTAGACCTCCTTCGCCTCGGAGTACTTGCCCATGTCGTTGTAGATGACGGCCAGGTTGAGCGCGGCCTCGGTGTAGGCCGGGTTGATGCGGAGCGCCGACTCGAACGCCCGCTGCGCCCGGGCGAACTGGCCCTGGTCGTGGTAGATGATGCCGAGCATGTTGTAGACGTCGGCGAACGAGTGGCTCTGTTCGGCGACCTGCGACAGGTACTGCTCGGCCTGCGCATACTGCTTCTTGTCGAAATACCCGCGCCCGAGGGTAAGAAGCTGCTTGAGGGCCTCGTCCATGTCCCTACCTCGCCAAGCCTGGCGATCAGACCGTTAGCCTACCTGAGCGGGGAGGAAAACAAGAATTCCTGTCCGCGCCGCCGGAGGATCAGCCGGCTCTCCCCCTGCTGGTCCACGGGACGGGAGGGGAGATCGCCCTCCAGGTGCCAGTGCTCGGTGGCCACCGCCTCGTCCCGCTCGAGCCGGATGAACCACGCTTCAGCCCTGTAGCGCCTCCGCTTGAGCGCCAGGAGCATCTCCAGGTCCGGCTGTCCTACCCCCACCGACCCGCCCGCATCCCGCTCCGAACCGGCATCCGCCTCGGGTGGAGCGGACAGCTGCGCCAGCGCCGCCGTGTCCCCGGCTTCCAAGGCCCGCCTGCGCGCCTCCAGCGCCATCACCACCGCCACCAGCCGTGGGGCGAGCCGGCCTTCCGGCGCCCAGCTCCCGTCCCGGAGGACGAAGGGGATCTGCTCCACCCCCAGCGAGCTGATGTCGGTGTCGCCCAGGGTGCCGGTGAAGTCGAGCGTGGCCAGGGCCTCCGCGCGCTGGCCTCCAGGCTCCGCGCGCACGGTGATGCGATCGAAGAAGGCCTCGTGCGCGGTGAGCGGGGCGGGGAGGCCCGGCAGCGAGAGCTTCAGCCCCTCCCGCTCGCGGTTCTTCACCTGGGTGATGATCTCGGCCTCGGGCCCGGCGGCGAAGCCGAGCATGCGGGGCCCCACCACCGCCACGGCGGCAATGGCGAGCGCGGCAATCATGATGCCGCCCAGCCGGCTCCAATCCTCGGAGGACTTCACGAGCCGAGCATGCGCTGGGCCCGCTGCGCGGCGGGCGTATTGGGCATCTGCTGGATGAGCTTGCGCAGCGTCTCCTGGGCGCGGTCGGGCTCCTTGAGCTTCACGTACGCCTCATGGAGGGAGAAGAACGCCTCCTCGTCGTACTGGGTCCCCGAGTAGCGGGCCAGCAGCCCCTCCAGGCGCTGGGCCACCGCGTGCCAGTGCTCGCGCTTGCGGTAGAAGCTCGCCACGTACAGCTCGTGCTCGGCCAGCCGCCGCTTCGCCTCGGCCTGTAGGGCCTTGGCGTCCTTGGCGTACTTCGAGTCCGGATACTGGCGCAGGAAGTCGTTCATCGACTTGAGCGCGGACTGCACCTCGGTCTGGTCCTTCTCCTCCGAGGGAGGCAGGAGGAAGAACTGCGAGGGCATCTCCTTCACGTGGGTGACGGCGGCGCGGTAGGCGGCGTAGTCCACCTGGGGGTGCGTGGGGTGGAGCTTGATGAAGGACTCGTACTTCTCGCGGGCCTCGGGGTACTGCTCCTCCTCGAAGG
Organism: Hyalangium sp.; assembly: GCF_045802625.1. Taxonomy (NCBI): domain Bacteria; kingdom Pseudomonadati; phylum Myxococcota; class Myxococcia; order Myxococcales; family Archangiaceae; genus Hyalangium; species Hyalangium sp. Next base: position 3,825 of record NZ_JBJMQP010000091.1, read on the forward strand.
CCACATCCCCCAGCTTGAGCTCCGCCTCCTTGGAGGCCTCCAGGTAGGGGAACTTCGTCTTCACGTATTCGTAGTACTTCTCCGCCCGCTGGAAGTCGCGGTTGTCCATGGCCTCGTCCCCGAGGTGGAGGTTCTCCTCGGCCTTGGAGGCGTAGTCAGGTTCGCCGGCACCCCTCTGGAGCGAGGCACAGCCGGTGGACAGCAACAGGAGGGCGGTCAGGCAGGCGACGACAAGACGCATAGGCACGTGTGCAAGCTAATCGTCCAGCCCCGAGGGATCCAGCGATGGTTCACCGAGCAGCCGCTGGATGACATCCGAGGAGAAGCCCCGGCTGTGGAGGAGGCGTCCGGCCCGAGCCTGCTCCTTCGGCTCCAGCCGGCGCCCGAGCAGCCCCCGGCCCTCCAACACCTTCCGTGCGGCCTCCAGCGGGTCGAACTCCACGGCCCCGGTGGCGGCGGACAGCGCCTCGCGCGCCTCCTCGCTGCCCAGCCCGTGGGCCTCCAGCCGCTGGAGCACGGCCTGGGGGCCGAGCCTCCCCTTCTGCAGCAGCGAGGCGGCCCTGTCCTTCGCAAAGCGCGCGTCGTCGACGTAGCCGAGCCCCTGGAGCTTCTCCAGCACCTGCTCCCGCACCTGGGCGGAGAACTGCTTGCGCTCCAGGGCGAGCCTGAGCTCGTGCCGGCTCCGGGCGCGCATGGCCAACAGACGCAGGCACATTTCTGTCGCGCGCCGCACTGCCTCGGGGCCTTCGTGCTCCGTGTCCATCGCTTGCTCTCTAGCATGTGGTAACAGGCGCGGCATGCACCCGCTCATTGCCCGCTTCCTCAGCCTCGAAGCCGCCCGGGAGACGTTCCGCAAGGAGAAGGCGGGCGAGCCGCTCGACTCCGAGGAGCAGCTCTTCACCGCCGCCGCCGCCGCGCACCCTCAGCAGCGCGCCGAGGTGCTGGGCGTCACCGGCCGCAAGCTGGCCTCGGATGTCCAGGCCTCGCTCGTGCTGCTGGCCACGCACACGGCCGCGCGCGCCATCGCGCAGGACCCGAAGCTCTCCTCGGTCACCGCCAAGGCCCGCGAGGCGCTCACCTCCGAGGGCGCCAGCGAGGAGGAGTCGGAGGCCTTCATCGCCGCGATCCTCCTGGAGGAGGCCTTCGGCTACGAGGAGGAGATCGACACCTTCGATGCCTCCTTCGTGGAGGAGGCGCTCCACGAGGTGCCCGCGCTCGCCGCCCTCACCCGCGAGGGCGTGGACGCCATGATGCTGAAGTTCTCGCAGAAGGGCGCCACGGACGCGGAGCGGACGGCACGGGCGCACATCGCCAAGAGCCTGTTCGACATCGCCTGGTCGGAGGGCCCAGCGCCCATCAACCCCGAGCACATGGACACGCTCGTGGAGTCGGAGATCGCGGACCAGTCCGAGGAGATTCAGGAGGCCCGGCTGCGCGCCACGGTGGAGCTGCTGCAGTTGCTCTCGCAGCAGGGGCTCATCGGGCCCATGCGCCTGACCCGCCTGAGGGCTCAGATTGGCGACGAGGACGCCTGATGTTCAGGCTTGCTCGTCGGGCAAGAGCGTGCGCAGCAGCTCGTCGTCCGGGCCGAGCGGACGCCAGCCGGGGGGAGGCGGATTGGCGAGGAGCGCTGCGCTGACCTTCCTTGCTCGGTCTTGATGAGTAAACGGTTGGAGTCGTCCAGCACGGCCGGCCAGCCGTTGGGGAGACCTTCGGACAGCTCGCGCACAAGCTGTCCGCGCGCCAAGCGCGTAAGCTGGTGGTTCCGCTCCGCCTGGACTTGGCCCGCCATCTTCCAGAAGAGACGGGCCGAGCCCATAAGCGTATTCCTCAGAACCGCTCGATGCTGAAGTCGTCGTCGCCCCCCTGCGCCGCGGCGGCGGGCGGAGGCGGAGGACGCGCTCCCGGAGCGGCGGCAGGCCGAGCCCCCGTAGCCGCCGCGGGAGGCGGAGGAGGACGCGCCCCCGGAGCCGGAGTCGCCGGGCCTGGACGAGCCCCCGCCGCCGGAGCCGGAGCCCCGCCACCCGGAGCGCCCTTCTGGGCGAACTGGTTGGTGCCCGGCACCGGGCGCTGCTCGCCGGCCTTGCTGTCGAAGTTGTCCCACTTGGAGTCGGCCGTGCCGCTGATGCCCGAGAAGCGCAGCGCGAAGTCGTCCGGGTTGGTCGCCTGACGGTGGGCCTCCTCGTACGAGACCAGCCCGTTGCGCACCAGCCCCATCAGCGACTGATCGAACGTCTGCATCCCGTAGGTGTCGAAGCCCTGGGCGATGGCGTCGTGGATCTCCTTGGTGCGGTCCTTGTCCTCGATGAGCTCGCGCACGCGCGCCGTCACGCGCAAGACCTCCACGGCGGCCACGCGGCCCTTGCCGTCCGCGCGCGGGATGAGGCGCTGGCTGACCACCGCCTTGAGCACCGCGGCCAGCTGCAAGCGCACCTGCTTCTGCTGGTGCGGAGGGAAGGCGGACACGATGCGGTTGATGGTCTCCGTGGCGTCCAGCGTGTGCAGCGTGGACATCACCAGGTGGCCCGTCTCGGCGGCGTGCAGCGCCGTCTCGATCGTCTCGTAGTCACGCATCTCGCCCACGAGGATCACGTCCGGGTCCTGCCGCAGCGCGCTCTTGAGGGCCTGCGAGAACGAGAGCGTGTCCACGCCCACCTCGCGCTGGTTGATGATGGAGCGCTTGTCACGGATGAGGAACTCGATCGGGTCCTCGACCGTCATGATGTGGTTGGTCTCGTTGGCGTTGATGTGATCGATCATCGCCGCGAGCGTGGTGGACTTACCCGAGCCCGTGGTCCCCGTGACGAGGATCAGCCCGCGCTCCTCACCGACGATCTTCTCGAGGATGGGCGGCAGGAGCAGATCCTTGATGGTCATCACCTTGAAGGGGATGACGCGGAGCACCGAGCCGATGGTGCCGCGCTGCTGGAAGATGTTCACGCGGAAGCGGCCCAGGCCGGGCACTCCGTAGGCGAGGTCCACCTCGTTGCTCGCCTTGAACTTCTCCTTCTGGAACTCGTTCATGATGCCGAACGCCATCCGCGCCACTTCCTCCGGCGGCAGCCGCTTGCCGTCCTTGAGGGGCACGAGCGAGCCGTCCACGCGGAACATGGGCGGCAGTCCGGCCTTGAGATGGATATCCGAGGCGCCGCCTCGAAGTGCGATCTGAAGAATCTCGTTGAGTTCCATGGTCGGGTCCGGATGCTAGCACCGCCTCCGGGCCGGGCGAAGAGACCCCTCTTTTCAAAGTCCAAAAGCACAACGGCGGAGGCCTCCGAGAAGGAGACCCCCGCCGCTGAAGTTGCTCCCGTGAGGAGCAGACAGGCTAGCGCTTGGAGAACTGGAACCGGCGGCGCGCACCCGGCTGGCCGTACTTCTTGCGCTCGACGGCGCGGGCGTCGCGGGTGAGGAAGCCGGCCTTCTTCAGCACCGGGCGGAACTCCGGGTTGAAGGCGCACAGCGCGCGGGCGATGCCGTGGCGGATGGCGCCCGCCTGGCCGGACAGGCCGCCGCCCTTCACGTTCACGGTCAGATCGATCTTGCCCTTCTGCTCGAGGATCTCGAGCGGCTGGAAGAGCACCATCTTGGACGTCTCGCGGCCGAAGTAGTTGTTGATGTCGCGGCCGTTGACCGTCACGGCGCCAGTGCCGGCCTTGATCCACACGCGGGCGGTGGCCTCCTTGCGGCGGCCGGTGGCATAGAAACCATTCTCAGGATTGATAGGCATGGGGTTCTGCTCTCGTCATCAAAGGTGGGGAGAAGGTTACGCCTCGACCTCGCGCGTGGCGGGCTTCTGCGCGGCGTGGGGGTGGGTGTCACCCGCGTAGACCTTGAGCTTGGTCATCATCTGCCGGCCCAGCGCGTTGCGCGGGAGCATGCGGCGCACGGCGTTGATGATGATGTCCTCGGGGTGCCGCTCACGCAGCTTCTCGAGGTTGGTGATCTTCAGGGCGCCCGGGAAGCCGGCCCGCGGGTGGCGGTAGTACCGCTTGTCCTGCTCCTTGGTGCCCGTCACCTTCACCTTCGAGGCGTTGATGACGACGACGTGATCGCCCGTGTCGATGGACGGGGTGTAGATGGGCTTGTGCTTGCCCTTGAGCAGCATGGCGATCTGGCTGGCGGCGCGGCCCAGCACCTTGTCCGAGACGTCCACCATGTGCCACTGGCGCTTGATGTCCGACGCTTTCGCGCTGTAGGTCCTCTGCGACATTGTTTGCACTCCAAAACTCTGCTGCGGCGACCGCGTGCGCAGATCGCCTGACATAGTCGAACCAACCACGGGTCCTTCCTGAATACTCCAGGGTGAGGCCCGGAAAGGCCGACCCTCTTAGGAGGACGGAAGGGGTAAGTCAAGGGCGCGGCGCAGGCAGGGGCCACAAACCCCACTTTCAGCCCGCCTTCTGCCTAAGTCGGGGCCGGTCCCCCGCCTGCCCCCTTGGCCTTGAAGCGCTCTTTCAGGTTGGCGAAGAAGTTCTTCTCCTCGGTGGTGGGGGCGCCTGTCCGGGGGGCTTCCAGATCGATCAGCTCCACGGTCTCGGCCGGCAGGTCCTCCAGGAACCGGGAGGGAGTACAGGGCACGTCCTTGCCCCGCTTCACCCGGATGGCGGCCCGCGTCAGGTAGAGCAGCTCCTTGGCCCGGGTAATCCCCACGTAGCAGAGCCGGCGCTCCTCCTCGAGGTTCTGCGCCTCGCCCTGCATGCCGCCGTGGGGCATCAGCCCCTCCTCCAGGCCAATGAAGAAGACCAGCCGGTACTCCAGCCCCTTCGAGGCGTGCACCGTCATCAAGGTGACGCGCCGATTGCCGCCAGGGACTTCCTCTTCCTCCTGCCGCGTGTCCAGGCTCAGCCGGTTCAGGTAGGTCAGCAGGCTGGCCTTGGGCCCCTCGCGCTTCTCGAAGTTCTCCAGCGAGGTGAGCACCTGCTCCACGGACTTCAGCTTCTTGTCCGCCGAGGTGGCCGACAGCGCCATCGAGCGCGCCGCCTCCTTGAAGCCGATCTCCTCCAGCAGCTGGCGCGTCACCTGCGCCAGGTTGCCACCCTCGAAGAGCCCCCGGTAGCGCTCGATCATCCGGAGGAACTCGCGGACCTTGCCTCCCGCGCCCGCCGGCAAGTCCTCGTACTGCTCGCCGCGCTCCATGGCCTCCCACAGCGACACGCCGTCGGCCCGCGCGTGCGTGTGCAGCCGCTCCATCGTCACGTCGCCGATGCCTCGCGCCGGCACGTTGACGATCCGCAGCAGGCTCACCTCGTCCTTCGGATTGGCGATCACCTTGAAGTAGGCGATGACGTCCTTCACCTCGCGCCGATCGAAGAACTCGCTGCCGCCCACCACCTCGTAGCCAATGCCCTTCTCGCGCAGGGACTCCTCGATGGGCCGGGACTGGCCGTTGGTGCGGTAGAGCACGGCGATCTCATCCGCGGGGATGCCGTGGGCGATCTGCTTCTCCACCTCCCGCGCCACGTAGCGGGCCTCCTCCTCCTCGTTGGGGCACTTCACCACCTTGATGCGCTCGCCGCCCGCGCGGTCCGTCCACATGCGCTTGGCCTTGCGCTCGGGGTTCTTCGCGATCACCGCGTTGGCCGCGTCCAGCACCGTCTGCATCGAGCGGTAGTTCTGCTCCAGCCGCACCTCCTTCGTGCCCGGGAAGTAGCGATCAAACTGGAGGATGTTCTTCACCTCGGCGCCGCGCCAGCTGTAGATGGCCTGATCGTCGTCCCCCACCGCGCACACGTTCTTCGCCTCGCCGGCCAGCAGCTGCAGCAGGTCCATCTGCGCCAGGTTCGTGTCCTGGAACTCGTCCACCAGCAGGTAGCGGAAGCGCCGGGTGTACTTGTGCCGCAGATCCTCGTGCTCGCGCATCAGCCGCGCCGGCAGCACCAGCAGATCATCGAAGTCCACCGAGCCCTGCGCCTTCAGCGCCAGCTGATAGCCCGGGTACACCAGGTGGGTGATCAGATCGTAGTCGTCGCCCATCCCCTCGGGCTTCACCTCCGGCGGGCGGCCCGAGTTCTTCGCCTTCGAGATGAGCGTGAGCACCTTGCGCGCGTCGAAGGCCCGGTCATCCACCTTGTGGTCGCGCATGGCCCGGCGGATGAGCGACAGCTGATCTCCCATGTCCGCGATGGCGAACTTCTTCGGCCAGCCCAGCCGGTGGATGTCCTCGCGCAGCAGCTCCGCACCAAAGGCGTGGAAGGTGCACACCAGGACACCCTGTGCGCGCTGCCCCGCCATCTTCACCAGCCGCTCCTTCATCTCGGTGGCGGCTTTATTCGTGAAGGTGACGGCCAGGATGTTGCGAGCCGTGGCCCCGAACGGCCGCTCGTTGAGCAGGTGGACGATGCGGTGGGTGATGACGCGCGTCTTCCCACTGCCCGCGCCCGCCAGCACGAGCAGCGGGCCCTCGAGGGTGGTCACGGCCTCGCGCTGTGGGGGGTTGAGCTTCGAAAGGTCCATTGCGCGCCGCGCGGGGATACCTTTTGATCGGCTCGTGCGCGAAATCAAATCCCATCTGGCCCTGCCCCTCCTCCTGCTCGCGCTCGCGCCGGGCTTGGGTTGTACGGTGGACAGCCGCTCCCCGGCGGCCACGCCCCCCGCCGTGGAGGTGGCCACTCCGCCCTCACCGTGCGTGTACTTCAAGGATCTGGCGCCCTTCCTCCCGGACTCCCTGGACGGCTACACCCACGCCACCACCGAGGGCTCCACCGGCAAGTACGGCGAGGTCTCCGTCAGCGAGGCCGAGCGCACCTTCACGCGAGGTGAGGATCGCGAGGTGAAGGTACGCATCGTGGACACCACGCTGGGAGGGAAGATCGCCAAAGCCATCAAGGCGGCGGCCGAGGACGGCAAGCAGAAGGCCGCGAGCGATCCGACGGCGCCCATCTTCTGGGAGGCGGCGGTGGGCTTCGTGCGCTACGACGCGGCGGAGGTGACGGCGGAGGCGAACCTGCTGGTGGGAGACCGGTACGTGGTGGCGGTGACGAGCCGCGGCTTCCCGAACACGGTGGAGGTGCGGCGGGTGGCGCGGGGGCTCGATCTCGCGAGGCTGGCGCAACTGCGGTAAGACCCGATTGGAAGGAGTCTCTCGAGTGAAGGAGAAAGCAACGCGCGCGCCCACGCCGGAGCCGGGCGAGGAGGCAGCGGCGCGACAGGCGGTGGTGGCGCTGGGCAAGCGGGAGTTCATGGAGCAGTTCCAGAAGCTGTCCAAGGGGTTCGCCGCGGATCCAGGCAACCCGGGCTCGTACTCGTGCGAGGGGTGCCAGCGCTGCGCCAACTGCATGTTCTGCAAGGACTGCGACAGCTGCTACCACTGCACCCACTGCGTGCGCTGCGAGCTGTGCAACAACTGCTCGCACTGCGTGGACTCGAAGAGCTGCCACGCGTGCGCCTACTGCGTGCAGTGCGAGAACTGCACCGGCAGCGCGTACCTGCTGTTGTGCCACAACCTGCAGGACTGCAACTACTGCTTCGGCTGCGTGGGCCTGTCCAAGAAGGACTTCCACATCCTCAACGTGCCCTTCTCCCGTACCGAGTACTTCAAGGTCACCAACCGGCTGCGCAAGGAGCTGGGCATCTCCTGAGCCCGTGGCCTGTCTGCTCGGCGACCCGGCACGAGGTTCCGGGTTCTCGAAGCAGGCCCATCCCCTGTAGAAGACGGAAGCTCATGCGGGCAGTCCTTCGCTCACCCCTCGTGTCCCTGCTGCTGCTGCTCTGCGCCTTCGAGGGCGCGGCGGCGGCGCGGACCCGGCTCCATCGCAAGAGCCTCGTCGATCGCAGCCCCGATGAGGCGCGCGTGGAGCGCGTCCTCCAGTCCCTGTCCCTGCGCGAGAAGGTGGGCCAGCTGCTGCTCGCCTATCCGCAGATCAGCAAGGACGGCCCCGTGGAGGCGGGCGGCGTGCTGTTCGTGGGGCCCACGCTCCGGAAGATCCACGCCGCCAAGGTCCGCATCCGCTCCAGCCGCCAGCGGGCGCACATCCCCCCGTTCTTCGCCGTGGACATCGAGGGCGGCAGCTTCAACCGGCTCAACCGCTACCCCTCCATCAAGGATCTGCCCCTGGCCCGGGACATGGCGGCGCTGGAGGAGCCCGTCGTCGAGGCCTGGGGCGTGCGCGTCGGCAAGGCCATGCGCGCGGTGGGGCTCAACATGAACCTCGCCCCCGTGTTCGACGTGTCCTCCACCGGCCACATGTTCCGCAACGGCCGCTCGTTCTCCGGAGACCCCGAGGTGGTGAAGAAGAAGGCCACCGCCTTCGCCCGAGGCCTCATGCGGGCGGGCGTCATCGCCATCGGCAAGCACTTCCCGGGTTATGGAGATCTCGACTCGGACTCGGACCACGAGCACGCCACCGTGGACTGGGACCCGGAGCGCGTCCGGGCCCAGGCCTCGGTGTTCCGCGCCGCGGATCCGTTCCTGGGCGGGGTGATGATGTCGAACATCGTCTACTCGAAGTTCGGCCCCAAGCCCGCCATCCTCGAGCCGGCGCTCGTGTCCCTGGCTCACGAGAACGGCTGGATCACCATCACCGATGACGTGGCCATCCAAGCCCTGGCCGAGCAGATCGGCGCCGAGCGCGAGGAGGTGGTCCGCCAGGCCTTCCTCGCCGGGAATGATCTCATCCTCACCACCGAGCCTCCGGACTGGAGCGGAGGCCTGGACTACTTCGGCATCATCACGAGGCTGGCCGAGTCCGACCCCAAGATGGCCGGGCAGCTCGACGCGGCCGTGCGCCGTGTCCTGCGCTTGAAGGATCGGCTGGGCCTGCTGGACAAGATGTAGGCCACCCCACAGGGCTCCGGGCGGGCGTCCAGGCGGGCTCTCGCGAGCCTCTGGCAAACAGCCCCCGTTCTCCGTTAGGGTGTCTGGCACCTGAGGAGCGCTGCAACGGGGCCTCGTCCCCGCCAGGCTCAGGTTCTGTAACGGCGCTCGCTGACTCGTGGCTGAAGGCCCGGGAGGCGAGCAGAAGCCCGCGCTCCTCCCTTCAGCCCCCTACTCAGGAGCAAACACATGAGGGCTGCCACCGACTTGAGCAAGTTCACCGATTACCGCGTCGCCGACATCAAGCTGGCCGACTGGGGCCGCAAGGAGATCGCCATCGCCGAGACCGAGATGCCCGGTCTCATGGCCATCCGCCAGGAGTACGCCAAGACGCAGCCGCTCAAGGGCGCGCGCATCGCCGGCTCGCTCCACATGACGATCCAGACCGCGGTGCTCATCCAGACGCTGGAGGCGCTGGGCGCCGAGGTCCGCTGGGCCTCGTGCAACATCTTCTCCACGCAGGACCACGCCGCCTCCGCCATCGCCGCCAACGGCACGCCCGTGTTCGCCTACAAGGGCGAGAACCTGGACGAGTACTGGGAGTTCACCCACAAGATCTTCGACTTCGCCAGCGGCGGGCCGAACATGATCCTCGACGACGGCGGCGACGCCACGCTGCTGCTCCACCTGGGCAGCCGCGCCGAGAAGGACGCCTCCGTGCTGTCCAAGCCCGGCAGCGAGGAGGAGATCTCCCTCTTCAACTCGATCAAGAAGCGGCTGGCCGAGAAGCCCGGCTGGTACTCGAAGACGGCCGCGGGCATCCAGGGCGTCACCGAGGAGACCACCACCGGCGTGCACCGGCTCTACCAGATGGCCAAGGAGGGCAAGCTGATGTTCCCGGCCATCAACGTGAATGACTCGGTCACCAAGTCCAAGTTCGACAACATCTACGGCTGCCGCGAGTCCCTGGTGGACGGCATCAAGCGCGCCACGGATGTCATGATCGCCGGCAAGGTGGCCGTGGTGGCCGGCTTCGGCGAGGTGGGCAAGGGCTCGGCCCAGGCGCTGCGCGGGCTCCAGGCCCAGGTGTGGGTCACCGAGATCGATCCCATCTGCGCGCTCCAGGCCGCCATGGAGGGCTACCGCGTGGTCACCATGGACTACGCCGCCGAGCACGCCGACATCTTCGTCACCGCCACCGGCAACTTCCGCGTCATCACCCACGAGCACATGAAGCGGATGAAGAACAACGCCATCGTCTGCAACATCGGCCACTTCGACAACGAGATCGATGTGGCCAGCCTCAAGCAGTACAAGTGGGAGAACATCAAGCCCCAGGTCGACCACATCATCTTCCCGAACAACAAGCGCATCATCCTGCTGGCCGAGGGCCGGCTGGTGAACCTGGGCTGCGGCACCGGCCACCCCAGCTACGTGATGAGCTCCTCGTTCGCCAACCAGGTGCTGGCGCAGTTGGAGATCTTCACCCAGCCCGGCAAGTACAAGCCGGGCGTGTACATGCTGCCGCGGCACCTGGATGAGAAGGTGGCGCGCCTGCAGCTCACCAAGCTGGGCGCCATGCTCACCGAGCTCACCCCCGAGCAGGCCAGCTACATCGGCGTGCCCAAGCAGGGCCCGTACAAGAGCGACCACTACCGCTACTAGGCCGCTCCCCTCCCCCTCCGGCGCGCCGGAGCGGGCTCGATAATTGTCAAGAAAAGGGTCACCTCGGACGACGGGGTGGCCCTTTTTCTTTGCGCTAAGCCCCTGAAATCAAAGAGGTTACAGCCCCACGCAACTTCCTGCCTACATGTCAGATAATTAGAGCAGTCAGCCCACAACACCCTGGGAGCTCGTCATGGTTCGCAACGCCGGGAAGCTGTTGATCGTCGCGGTGGCCCTGTTCTCGACGGCCTCGTGGGCGGGTCCCCTGGCGCTGTGGGTGGGGCAGACGACGTTCCTGGGCTTCCCCGGGCGCGGCAGCCAGGTGGAGGTCTCCGACGCGTCGGTGATCTCGGTGGCGACGTCCAAGAGCGGCGCGGAGATCCGCGCCCTGCACCCGGGCACCAGCCGGGTGACGCTGCGGCTGCGCGACGGGGAGACGCATGAGTTCGTCGTGCACGTCACCCCGAGCGGCGCGGAGGTGTACTCCACGTCCCGCGCCGAGCTGGAGCACAGCGGCTTCAGCCTCTCCCCCGCTCCCGTGGTGAGCAAGCGCGGCACCGCGCAGGCCCGCAAGTCCGAGCAGGGCAAGGCCGGCAAGGAGCTGCGCACCGCCGAGCGTGACGCGAAGGCCAGCCGCCCCCGCGCTTAGCCTGCTCGCTCTCCCGGAGGGGAGGCTGGCAATGGCTCGCAAGACTTCCAGCACTGGACAGATGAGCGGCGCGCGCCTTGTCCGGATGGACACGTTTTGTTAGCCCCTGACCCCAGCTACCATGAGAGTCCATGCGCCTCGGACAGCCCCTTCCGCCCGGGCATAGTCTCCTTCCAGCGGAGGGCAGTTCAGCCCACAATTCTCCGACGGCGGAAGCGACGGCTCGCCTCCGCGTGCTGGTGAACCTCTCCCGGCAACTGGCGGAGGCCGAGTCCGACCTCGAGCTCGTCCTCGACACCGTCTCCTCGCACATCGTGGCGATGCTCGGGGACGGCTGTGCCGTCTTCCTGCTCATGGAGGACGACACGGGGCTCGAGCCGGTCACCATCCATCACCGGGATCCGGAGCGGTGCAAGGTGCTGGAGCAGATCAACACGATGCGGAAGCTGCGCATCGGTGAGGGGTTCACGGGAGCGGCCGTCTCCTCGGGCAAGTCCCTCTACCTGCCCTCTGTGGATCCTGCGCTCCTGCAGCGCGCCGCGGTCCCGGAGTTCACGGCGTACCTGGAGAGCGTGGGCGTCAGCAGCCTGCTGGTGGTGCCCCTGTCGGGGAAGGATCGCGTCCACGGAGCGTTCTGGCTGTCTCGCGATTCGGGCAGCCCTCCCTACACCCAGGCCGACCTGGAGCTGCTCGAGGCGCTCGCGGACTGCGCGGCCTTGGCGATGGACAGCGCGCGGCTCCACGCCCGGCACCGAGACGACCGCCTGCAACTGGAGCGGGCCGCGGCGCGGACGGCCAGGCTGCAGCAGGTCACCGCAGCGCTCTCGGGCGCGGCCACTCCCCAGCAGGTGGCGGACGTCGTCGCCCACATCGCGATCGCCTCCCTGGGGGGAGTCGCGGGCTCGCTCGTGCTGCCGAACGAGTCGCGCACCGATCTGGAGATCGTCTCCCACGTGGGCCACACCCACACGCCCCACATCCTCCAGCGCTTCCAGACGTTGCCCATCACCGCGGACAACCCGGTCGCGGTCGCGTACCGCAAGGGCAGGGCGTTCTACTTCGAGGATCTGGCGAGATACGGCGCGCAGTATCCCGCGCTCCTGACCTTCGCGGCGGAGGCGGGTTACCAGGCCGCCGCGGCGCTGCCGCTGAAGTCGCGTGGCGACGTGCTCGGGGTGCTCTGGGTCCGCTTCTCCACGCCCCGCGTGTTCGACGAGCTGGAGCGCGGGCTCATGTCCACCATGATGGAGCAGAGCGCGCAAGCGCTGGAGCGAGCATGGCTCTACACCCGGGCTCAGCGGGCCGTCGCTCAACGTGACGAACTGCTGTCGGTGGTGGCGCATGAGCTGCGCACGCCGCTGGCCGCGATGAAGCTCCAGATCCAATCGCTGCAGCGCAACCTGGTGCGTGCCGTCCCGGGGGAGGGCACGGGAGGCCTGCTCAACACGAAGGCCGACGCGGTGGACCGTCAGGTCAAGCGGCTGGAGGCGCTGGTCACGGATCTGCTGGATCTCTCGCAGATCACGGCCGGCAAGCTCATGCTCCGCATCGAGGAGGTGGATCTGGTGGACCTCGCGCACGAGGTCTGCGAGCGGATGGCCGAAGAGGCCAGTCGCGCGAAGAGCCCCCTCCTGGTTCATGCCGAGGGGTCCATGTGGGGGCAGTGGGATCGAGCCCGAGTCGATCAGGTGCTCTCCAACCTCTTGAGCAACGCGCTCAAGTACGCCGCGGGCAAGCCCATCGAGATCACGATCTCGGCCGATGGCACCCAGGCCCGCCTGACGGTTCGAGACCAGGGCATTGGCATCCCGCCGGAGGACCACGCGCGGATCTTCGAGCGGTTCGAGCGCGCCGTCCCCGGCCAGAACTACAGCGGCTTCGGCGTGGGGCTGTGGATCTGCAAGCAGAGCATCCAGGCGCTGGGAGGCCGGATCCGGGTGGCCCAGAGCGCGCCCGGCCAGGGCTCCACCTTCGAGGTCACCCTGCCCTGCTGCCGGAAGCAGTGAGCCGGCTCAGAGGGCCCGGACGTAGAGGGCCTTGAGGTACTCGGTCTCCAGCAGGCCGGCGAGCACCGGGTGATCCAGCCCCGCCCCGCGCCGCTCGAGGATCTGCACCGGGCGCCGGGCGTCCTCGGCGGCGGAGATGACCATCTCCTCGAACGCCTCGCGGCTCAGCTTGCCCGAGCAGGAGCAGGTGACGAGCAGCCCCTCGGGCTTCAGGCACTTGAAGGCGCGCAGGTTCAGCTCGTGGTAGGCGCGCAGCGCGGTGGCCAGGCCCTCGCGGCGCTTGGCCAGCCCCGGTGGATCCAGCACCACCGTGTCGAAGCGGCGGCCGGAGTCGGCGAAGCGCCTCAGCACATCGAAGGCATTGCCGGTCTCCACCGTCACGTGGGAGCGCCCGTTGCGCGCGGCGTTCTCCCGGGCGCGCTCGGCGGCCTTCGGGTCCTGCTCCACCGCGAGCACCGCGTCACACGAGCGGCTGAGCGCGAGCGCGAACCCGCCGTGGTAGCTGAAGAGATCCAGCGCCTCGCCGCGAGCCAGCTCTCCAGCGCGCAGGTGGTTGTCCACCTGATCCAGGAAGGCGCCTGTCTTCATGTCGCTCAGCAGGTCCACCTCGAAGCGGTTCTCTCCCTCGTGGTAGGTGAAGCGCGCCTCGCCCGAGCCGTGGAGCAGCATCACCTCGCGCTTGAGGCCCTCGAAGTCCCGGCCCGAGGCATCGTCCCGGCACACCACGTGCGTGGCGCCCGTCTTCTCCACCAGCATCCGCGCCAGCAGCTCCTTCCGGGCGTCCATGCCCTCCGAGAGCGTCTGCACGGTCAGCCCCGCGCCGTAGCGGTCCACGAAGAGGCCTGGCAGCAGATCCGCCTCGCCGTGCACCAGCCGCAGCCCGTCCCGGTGCTGGAGCGGCGCGCGGCGCGCCAGGGCGGCCTCCAGGCGGCGGCGGAAGAAGGCCTCGTCCACCGGCTCCTCGGCGGGAGGGCGGCGGGTGAGCAGGCGCAGCGCCAGCGGCGAGCGCTGGGCGTAGAACGCCTGACCGATGGGATTGCCCTGCGGATCCACCACGGCCACCACCGCGCCGTGCGTGTCCACTTTGGGGGGCTCGAGCAGCTCGGTGCGGTAGAGCCAGGGGGTACCCCGGCGCAGGCTCTTGGCGCCCTTGGGGCTGACTCGCGCGGTGGGCAGTGCTTGGGAAGCCATGGGCTCACTCCAGGCCGCGAGCGGCCAGTTCCTCGTCGTCCTCGCCGCGCAGGTGGCCGACCTCATGCAGCAGCGTCACCTGGATCTGCTCCAGCAGCTCCTGCGGCGTCCGCACCGCACGCGCCAGATTCAACCGGTAGAGCACCACCGAGCGGCACGGCGTCTCCGTCCCGTCGCACTCCTCGTTGAGCGGTGGCCCCCGGAAGAGTCCCAGGATGGTGGGCGACAGCGGCGGCTCCCCGGACAGCAGATCGTCGTCCTGGGGGATCTCCTCGGTCTTGACGGGGACGCCCTCCAAGTCCTTGCGCATGTCCTCGGGCAGCGCCGTCACGGCCTTGGCCACCGCCGCGCGGAAGTCGGCCTCGCTGAGCAAGGGCGGCGTGGGGAAGTCATCGGGCGCCAGCGCGTGGGCCTTGTCGAAGTGGGCCTGCGCCTCCTTCCACTTGCCCTCACGCTCGAGCAGCAGCCCCAGGTGCTGGTGCGCGTGGGCCCCATGCTCCGAATCGCTCAGGAGCGCCAGGAACGCGGCCTTCGCCTCGGCGAAGCGGCACAGCTCGAAGAGGGCCAGGGCCTTCTCGTACGTGGCCTCATGGTTGTGGGGCTCGCGCGCGAGCACGATGGACGCGCGGTCCAGGGCCTCCGCCGCCTGGCCGAGATCATTGAAGGCCATGGCCGAGATGAGCGCGAACTGCACCACCAGATCCGAGACCATGCCCGGCTTGGACAGCCCCCGCTCCGAGTACAGCAGGCCCAGCTCGTCCCGCTCGCGGGTGGAGGGCAGATCCACCACGTACAGGTGCGAGGCCCCGAGCAGCCCGTTGGGCGAGTCCGGATCGATGGCGAGCGCTCGGGCGAAGGCCATCTGCGCCTCCGGCATGCGATCCAGCGCGGTCAGGGCCATGCCTCGCTCGGCGTGGGCCTCGGCGTTGTCGGGCTCCAGGGCGGCGGCCTTGGCGGCACAGGAGAGGGCCTCCTCGTAGCGCTCGCTGTCGTAGTAGCGGCGCGCCGCCTCGATAGGGGAGCCCCCGTCGTCATGGCAGACGGGGAGCGCGGCGACAGCGGGCGTGGACGCATCCGGCTTGCCGAGCGCCGCTGGGGCCACCGTCACGGGGGCGGAAGCGGCCCCCGCATCGAGGGAAGACGCCGCCACAGCAGGCTCCGAAGAGCTGCGCTGACAGGCACCGAGCAGGAGAAAGAGGGCGAGCAGGCCACGCCGCGACATGGGCCGCCAGGGTACGGCATCCCTCTCGGCTCGGGAAGAATCGTCACGCCTGCCTGCCTGGTGAGGAGAGCCCGGGTGCCTGGCGGCTCGGTCCGACGTAGGTTGTGCTTCATGAGCACCCTCATTCTCGCGTCCACCTCGAGCGCCCGCCGGGCCCTGATGGATGGGCTTGGCCTGCCCTACCGGGCTGAAGCCCCCGGTGTGCACGAGGACGTCTCTCCTACCCTCTCGGCTCGGCAGGCGGTGCGGGAGCTCGCCGCGCGCAAGGCCCGCGCCATCCAGGCTCGCTACCCGGACGCCTGGGTCATCGGCGCGGACCAGCTCGTCGAGGTGGAGGGAGAGGTGCTCGGCAAGCCCGCGGACCGGGAGGCCGCGCGCCAGCAGCTGGGCAAGCTGCTCGGGCACACCCATGACATCTGCACCGGCGTGTGCCTGGTGGGCCCCGGAGGCCACGTGGCCGAGGCGCTGGAGGTCTCCCGGCTCACGTTCTACCCCCTCGCACCGGACGAGCTGGAGCGCTACCTGGACCTCGGCGAGTGGCAGGGCTGTGCCGGCAGCTACCGTGTCGAGGGCGCCGGGCAAGCCCTGCTGGCGAGGCTCGAAGGCGATCGCACCAACGTGCAGGGGCTGCCCATGCTCACCGTGGTGCGGATGCTGCGCGAGGCTGGGCTCTCCTTCTTCGCCCCGAGGACGCCTGGAACAGCCGGAGCGCCGTAGCCGAGGCCCGTGCTCCTCAGCTCACTTGCGGCTTCGAGGAGCCGCTGGGGGCTTTGGCTTTGGCTCGGGCGCGGGAGCCGGCGCGGACGCCTTCTGGCGCGCGTGGGCGCTCTGGTCGATGGCGATCTCGAGCGCCGTCAACCGGGGAGGCTCCCGGCGACCCGGGCCGGCGCCTTGCTGCGACGGCGACATCCCTCTCTCCGCCAGCGCGGTCGCCACCACCTGCAGCGTCTCGACGCTGGTGAAGTGCTTCGAGACAGCATGCTGCCCGCGGATCTTCTCCAGCAGCACCAGGGACCTCTGCAACGAGTCCATGCCGGGCTTGTCCCTCAGCGCTTCGAGCACGTCCGCGGCGAGGCGGGCTCCCTCGGGCTTGAGGCCAAAGAGCGCGGTGTTGTTTCGAATGGCCGAGCGCAAGAGGACTCGCGCCGAGGGGCTATCGCCCTTCTGGCTCCGGGCCAGGACAGGACCCGTCAGGGCCTGACCGGTCTGCGTGGCGACACGCTGCAGGAAGGGCTGGCCACCCGCCTTGTAGTTCGCCGGAACGAGGCCCCTCGCATCGAGGGAGGAGACCCACTGCGGTTGAGCCAAGGTGCTCGCCACCTTCGGGAGAGCGGTCAGGAAGGTCTGGCTGCCTCGCTCCTGCGCCAGCAGCGTCCGGCGAAGCATCCGTTGCCCTGCGGCGGTGGCGCCCACCTGGTCCAGCGAGCCCAGGGCGAGCAAGGCCTCATCACCGAGGGCTGACGCGGCGGGAGGCATTGTGTTTGCTTTATCGAGCGCCTGCGCACAGGCGGGCATCAGCGCCACCAGGAGTGGAGCGCGGTCCTCCAGCTCGCGGAGCAGGTCCTCCTCGCTGCCAGCTCCGCCCGACGGCTGGTTGCGCACGGCGTGCAAGCCCTGGAAGGCCGGAATGCAGGCTCCTCGCGCCTCGTGGATCACCCCACGCAGCACTTCAGCCAGCTGCTCGGCGGCCTGCGCCTCACCGCGCGCCGAGAGCACGAAGACGAGCTGGACCGCCCAGCTTCCGCCTCCGGGAACCGTCCTCAGCGCGGGCCCGAGCGCCTCGGCGATGAGGCCCGCGTTCCCAGTGCCCTTGTCGCCGAGGATCCCGGCCACGACAGCATGCGCCATCAAAGAGAGGCTCCCGGGCTCCACGCTCTCGGCAGAGCGCAGCAGCGAGCCCCAGACGAGCTGCCGCTCCTGAGGCGCCAGCCCCGCCATCCCCCCCGCGAGCTTCTCCAGGAAGCCACACCCGGCCTGGATCAACGCCGCCCGATACGCGGGGCTCGCGGCCTGACGCAGCGCGCGCTCGAGGTGTGCAGCCCGCTCGACCAGCGGCGCGGAGGAGGCCTCGAGCTGGGCTGCCTCCACCGCGCCTGCCGTGCTCAGCAGCTGCGAGAAGTTATCGGCGCTGCGGACTCCCACCTGATAGGCCGCGCGAGAGACCATCGCCGCGAGGGCCCGCCGCTCCTCGGGGGAGAGCTGCTCGACCCGGCCCGCCAGCGCGTCCATCAGCGGCCGGACCTCATCACAGAGCAGGTGCTTGAACTCCCGATCGGGGCGCACGCCGAGCTGAAAGTTGAGCTGCCGCACGATGCGCAAGGGAGGCTCGCCCTGGCGCTCCAGGACATGCAGGAGCAGCGCCTCGCGCTTGGCGTGCTCGAAGGTGGTGTCCTCCTGATCATGTCCGAGCCAGGCACGGGCGCGGTGCCGGTCCTGCTCGTCCTCGTCATAGTCGTCACCGTAGATGAGGTTGACGGCCTCGCTGCGCCCGGCCCGGCTCCTGCGCAGCTTGTTGAAGCGGAACAGGCGCGAACGCTTGAGCGCATTGAAGGCAGCCACGAACGGATTCTTCGTGCCCGCCTCGCCGGGCTGAGGCGCGGCGTCCTGGAGCTGCGGTGCGCTCTTGCCTTCCTCCTCCCGCTCGACCGGGCCCTTCTCCTTCTCGGTGCGCTGCGGCTGAGCGGTGTTGGCCCCTGGGACCAGCCCCTTGACGAGCTGCGTGGCCAGCCGGCCCGCGGACGCGAAGGCCGACCCGAACTGCTGGGCCACCTGCTGCGCTTGATTGGAGGCAGGTGGGGCCTCGGGCGGCGGCGAGTGCGGCGGCGCTCCGTCGTGCGCCGGCTGAGGTGCCGCGGCCGGCTCGGGCGTCCCCGCGGGACCCGGAGCAGGGTTGCGTCCAACTCCAGGAGACAGTGGGGAGCCAATCTTGGCCATGCGCTCCCCAATCTATCAGCGGCGGGGCTGTCCCCGGAAACCACCTCGGAGCGGCGGGACTACGTATTCACGCGGATGAGCTGGCTGCGCCCCATGGCGCGCATGTCGTCCGCGAAGCCGGAGATCTCATCCATCGCCCGGCTGGCCTCGGTGTCCACGCCCTTCTTGGGGGCCGCGTCCGCGGCGGTGGCGCGCAGCCGCTCGCTGCGCTGGGCGATGAACTTGAGGATGAAGGCGCGCTCGGCCCACGGATCCGCCCGAAGCTCGTTGAGCCCATGCGCTCCACCCTGCCCCGCCCGGGACAGCAGCTGCTGCGCCTGCTCGAACTGGGCCTGCGGCATGTGCACCAGCGTCCGCGCCGCCAGCTCCGCCTGGGCCTGCCCCAGGATGCCCTCGTTGCCGACGTTGGTCGTGATTTTCGGATCCGCCACCCCCCGGAGCAGCGCGTGACGCATCGGCGTCGTCAGCCGCTGCGCGGCCTTGGGGCTCTCCTGGGCCATGCTGAGCACGCGATCATAGGTGGCGATGGCCGCCTTCGCGTTGGGGGTCGCCGCCGCGTGCTGGAGCAGCAGAATCTCGTTCTGGAGATCGGCGCCGGTCAGGCTCTTGAGGTACGCGGAGACGTGAACCCGCTCCGCGTCGGGCACGCCGGCCCGGCGCAGCGCTGCCTCGAGTTGGACCTGGGGCTGCGGCGTAGAGCCCCCATAGCTGGGGCGCCTGGGTGCCTCGAAGCCATCGGCCATGCCACGTGCTCCTTGGGTGATGTCTCCCGCGCTTCGAGACTATCCCACTTTCCTGGAAATGACTGCCCCCCCAGAGGCTGCTTGCTCCTTCTGGAGATAGAAGGCCACCCCGAGCCCCACCACGCACAACCCCGCCACGTAGTAGGCGGGCGCCAGGGGCGTGCTCTTGACCATGAGCGTCACCACCAACGGCGTGAGTCCTCCGAAGATGGCGTAGGCGACGTTGTAGGAGAACGAGAGCCCCGAGAACCGCACCGCCGCGGGGAAGGCGCGCACCATCACCGTCGGCACCACGCCCACCACGCCCACACAGGCCCCTGTCAGCATATACAGGGCAATCAGGTGCTCGGGCGCCTGGGCCACGCCGCGATAGAGCAGGAACGTCGTCACGAGCAGCGCCAGGCAGCCGAGCCCCAGCGCCCGGCTCACCCCAAAGCGATCGGCGCCCAGGCCGAAGGCGACACACCCGAAGGTGAGGCTCAGCGTGGCCAGACTGTTGGCCTCCAGCGCGTGGGCCGGGGGGATGTTGTACAGCTTCTGCACCAGCGTCGGCGTCATCAGGATCACCACCACGATGGCGGCGGTGAGCACCCAGGTGAGCAGCATCGACACCGCGACCGCGGAGCCATGGCCGCGCAGCGCGGCCTTGAGGGGCATTTCCTGCACCAGGGCGCGGCGCTGGCGCATCTCCTCGAACACCGGCGTCTCGGCGAGCCAGCGGCGCAGGAACACGGCGAGGAAGCCGAACACGCCGCCGACCAGGAACGGCACGCGCCAGGCGAAGGCCAGCACTTCGGCGGGGGTGTAGAGCTTGTTGATCGCCGTGGCCACCAGCGAGCCCAGCAGGATTCCGAGCGTGAGGCCCGAGGTGAGCGTGCCGCACGCGAAGCCGACCCGGTCCTTGGGCACGTGCTCGGAGACGAACACCCAGGCGCCCGGAACCTCTCCGCCCACCGCCGCGCCCTGCAACATGCGCAGCACCAGCAGCGCGAGCGGCGCCGCGTACCCGGCCGTGGCGTAGGTGGGCAACGCGCCGATCAGCAGCGTCGGCACGGCCATCAGGAACACGCTCAGCGAGAACATGCGCTTGCGGCCCGTGCGGTCCCCGAAGTGCGCCATCACGATGCCGCCCAAGGGCCGCGCCAGATAGCCCGCCGCGAACAGCCCGAAGGACTGCAACTGGCGCAGCCACTCGGCTGTGTCGGGCGGAAAGAACAGCTGGCCGATCGCCGTGGTGAAGAACACGAAGATGATGAAGTCGTAGAACTCCAGCGCGCCGCCCAGCGCCGCCAGGGCGAGCGTCCTCGCGTCCTGCATCGTGAGCGGACGAGGCGCCAGCGGCTGCCCGGGTTCGGGGGTAGAAGGAGTCTCCATGGGCGGATGAGAGCGTGATCCCCCCGAGCCGGGCAAGACTTTCAGGCTCAGGCGGACAGCTCGGCGAGGATCTCCCGGTAGGCGGCGCGAGCCCTCTCCAGCTCGCCCGGCTTGAAGCTCACCGCCGCCACCACCGGGTGCCCTCCGCCGCCGTAGCGCCCGGCGATGGCCGCCAGATCATGCTTGCGCAGCCCCGGCCGCCACGGGTTCGAGCCCAGCGACACCTTCGCCCGGCTCGGCCCCTGCCCCACCCACAGCGTGTAGCGCGCCTCGGGATAGAGCGCGTAGGCGATGAACTTGTTCAGGCTGTCCACGCCCTCGTCCGCCAGATCGAAGAACACCACCCCGTTCTCGTAGCGGGCCTTGGCGCGCACCTGCTCGATGTTGCGCTGGTGGCGCTCCAGCAGCGGCGCCAGCGGAGCGGCGATCAGCGGCGAGGCCGCGATCTGCGCCAGCGACTCGGTCTGCATCCGCGGGATGAGCTGGGGGATGAGGTCCGGCGACTTGTTCGCCTCCAGCACCGTCATGATGCGCAGCGCGGGCTCCTCCAGCGCCACCGCCATCTGCGGGCTCGGGAACTGCGCCCCATCGATGATCTCCGCCCAGTGGATCAGCTCCGCCAGGGCCGAGGCGTCCCAGCCGAAGCGCTCGCGCGCCACATCCGCCATGTACTTCGTGCAGCTCTTGCGGTGCGGATCGTGGAACTTGTGGCCGCTGGTATCCGCGCGGAAGTGCGCCTCGTCTCCCGGCTGTTGAAAGGCGGAGACGTGATGGTCGAACCACCACGTGAGCCGCCCGTCCTGGCTGTAGCGGAAGTCGACGATGGCGTTCTCGTCCCCAGTGAAGACGGCGGGATCGATTCCCTCGGCCCCCGGCTTGTGCGCCAGCCCGCGGTACGTGAAGGTCGCGTCCGGCCGGAAGCGCTCCCGGTAGAAGCGGGTGAACACGGCCGCGCTCGCCGCGCCGTCGAAGCAGTTGTCGTGGAACAGGACCTGGACGTTCATGGCTCCCCGCCTTTACTGCAATGCCAGCCCCGAGCCCACCGCGATGAAGGCGGACTCGCCACTGGCCGTCTCGGGCGGCGCCGCGACCACCGCTATCCCCACCAGCCGCCCATCCGCGAGCTGCCCGCACCCGAACGAGCCTCGGGCCCCCATCGTCGTGCGCAGCTCGTACATCAGCGCCTTGGTGCCGAGCGCCATTGGCGCGGGCCTCGTGGACGGAGGGCTCGCCGGATCGCCTCCGAAGGCCTGGAGGAGCTTCTGGCAGCCCGCCTTCACCGAGCCGCCGCCCTCCCGGTCCACCCAGAGCGCCCCGTAGCGCCGCTGCGCCACATCCCCGAACCCCACCCCGCCTCCCGTGAGCGTCGCCTCCGGCATGGAGAGGTGCGGAGAGAGCTGCTCGGGCGAGAGCCGGCTCCACCCATCGGGCAGCTCGAGCTGATAGCCCAGCTCACGCCCCACGAGCAGCTGGCGCACCCCGCCTCCAACGGCCCCCGGCCCCGCTCCCATCGCGAGGAAGATCACCCCCAGCACCGCCACGCCACTGCCCAGCCCCAGGCCGGCATAGCGGCGCACCGGGCCGGGCTCGCCCACCACCATCGCGAGCGCCACCGCCGCATGCGCCATATAGGCCAGGTGCACGGGCGCCAGCGGAGCCGCCCGAGCCAGGAAGCCCGCCACGCCCAATTGGAGCACCATCCCCACCTGCGCGAGCAGCTTGGCGGGCCCCAGGTTGAGGATGAGCCCCAGCCCGAGCAGCAGGTCCATCAGCACCAGCCCATAGGCCCAGATCGGCTCGTACCGTGCGCCGACGACGCCACCCACGCGCAGGAACCACACCGCGGCCCCGATGAAGAACACCGCCGCGATGGGCGCGGGATGGGCGGACACCTCGCCCGTCAGGTTGCCTCCGAAGACGGTCTGCTCGATGTCCTCGTGGTCCCGCTGCTTGTCCACCATCTTCCGCTGGGCCCGCTTGTACATGGGCAGGAACCCGAAGGGCTCGCCGCACTTGGGGCAGGCTTCGGTGCCGGCGGGGATGGGGCTGTGGCCGCAGCTCGGGCAGAGGGTCTCGGGCATGGCGCGCACGCATATACCGCACCGGCTCGGTTCTCCCTCAGTGCCCTTACGGCCTACCTGCCACCACCCGAAGTCCGGTGAATGGAACGTTGAATCCTGAGCAGCGGATTGAACGAAAGGTGGCAACGAAATGAGTCCCCGCAGCCGCTGTTGCGGGGAGTTGTGGAAAATTTCCCTCCCAGTCTCGGTCTTATGGGCAAGGTAAGTGTCCGAATCCACACGAAACCGAGCAATCCGGGGCATGGCCCGTTGCTTGCTAGGTTGTGAGAGATCCGCACCGGTGAACAACCCATGGAGTCCGATGGGAGGAGCACCATGGCCAAGACGACAGCACGAAAGGGCAGTTCGGTCCGCCGCCAAGGGCGCCGGGTGCTGCCTGCGTTGCGGCGAGCGGTCGGCCGGGTGAAGCGCGCTCAGGCCCAGCAGCCTCCCGCGGTCCGGCCCGAGCCCCTCACCGTGGGGGAGATCATCGCGGCCGCCTTCGACACGGCGGGCGGGGAGATCCGCGAGGTCCTGAAGGTCGTCGCCGCTCCGCAGCTCTCGAGGGCGCTGGGCCGCCGCATCGTCCTGGTGCGCTGAGCCGGCTGCGGTCTACCTGTTCCTGTCGCGCGGAGGCTGCGCGGAGACGCTCCTTCGACGCAGAAGCTGCGCCCGCGGGCCTATCATCGGAGACTGTGGACATACTTACAGGGGCTGAAGGCGCTCCCGCTCCCTGTACTCCGATGATCGACACCCACTGCCACCTCGATGCCTCGCGGTTCGATCCGGATCGCCCCGACGTCCTCACCCGAGCCTGGGCCGCGGGCCTGCACGGCATCGTGATTCCCGCCGTGGGCCCCGGCACCTGGGAGCCGCTGCTGGAGCTGCCTCGGCGCGATGCGCGCGTGCAGGTAGGGCTGGGCATCCACCCGCAGCTGCTACCGGAGCTGCCGCCCGAGCAGGATGCCGAGCACCTCGAGCGGCTCGACGCGCTGCTGGCCCAGGGCGGGGCGGTGGCCGTGGGCGAGTGCGGACTGGATGGCCCCTCCGTTCCGGGTGCGCCGCTGGAGCGGCAGGTGCGAGTGCTCCGAGGCCACATGGCGCTGGCGCGCAAGCACGGGCTGCCGGTGTTGATGCACTGCCACCGGCTGCACCCGGCGATGATCGAGTTCCTCAAGGAAGAGCCCTTCCCCGAGGCGGGCGTGCTCATGCACAGCTACAGCGGGGGCGTGGAGCTGGCGCGCTTCTACGTGCAGAGGGGCTGTCACTTCTCGTTCGCGGGACCGGTGACCTGGGCCGAGGCGCGCAAGCCGCTGGATGCCCTGCGAGCCATCCCCGCGGATCGGCTGATGGCGGAGACGGACTCGCCGGATCAGGCGCCCACGCCGTACCGGGGGCAGCGCTCGGAGCCGGGCTACCTGCCCCACATCCTCGAGGGCATGGCGCGGGTGCTGGGAGAGCCCGTCGAGGCGCTTGCCCAGCGGACGACCGCGAACGCGCGCCGGTTCTTCCGGGAAGCCTTTCCCCCGCCTTCGCGGTAGGCAAGCGTCGCGATATAGAGGGATTCCATGGACGCTCAGCAGCTCCCCACCGCTTCCGATACCACTCCTGCCTCGGCTCCGGCGCCGGCGGTGCCCACGGCCCCGGAGACGGGCGCCAACACGCTCGCCCGGCCCTTCAAGCTCTCGAGGCGGTTCGATCGAACCGGGCGCCTGCTGGGCGACTCGGCGATGGAGCGGCTGGCGGCCGCGCGGGTCATCGTGTTCGGCGTGGGCGGCGTGGGCAGCTACGCGGTCGAGGGGCTGGTGCGCAGCGGCGTGGGGCACCTCACGCTGGTGGACCACGACGACGTGTGCGTGACGAACACGAACCGCCAGTTGCACGCGACGGTGAAGGGCGTGGGCAAGTCGAAGGCGGAGCTGATGGCGCAGCGCTGCCGGGAGATCAACCCGGACGTGCGAGTGGAGGCCAGGCGCGACTTCTACCGCGCGGAGCTGGCCGAGCAGCTCTTGCCGCCGGGCCAGTACGACTTCGTGGTGGATGCGATCGACAACGTGAAGGCGAAGCTGCACCTGCTGCACCGCTGCGTGACGTTGGGGGTGCCGGTGGTGAGCTCGATGGGGGCAGCGGGACGGTTGGACCCGACAGCCATCCGCGTGGAGGACCTGTCCGAGACGCACATGGATCCATTCGCCAAGGACATCCGCAAGCTGCTCAAGCGCAAGCACGGGGTGGAGACGGATCGGCACACGGGCATCACGGCGGTGTACTCGATCGAGGCGCGGCGCCAGCCGGTGCCGCTGCGCTACGACGACGCCACGGATGGCTTCCTCTGTGTCTGCCCGCAGGACAACGAGTTCCACACCTGTGATCACCGTACGCAGATCGACGGCAGCGTGGTCTTCGTCACGTCGGCCTTCGGGATGAACGTCGCGGGCGTGGTGGTGCGCCGGCTCGCCTCAGCGCGCTGAGCCGCTCGCCCCGGCGGGTTCGAATCCCGTCGGGGACACTTCCATCAGGGCCGGAAGCCGCTGAACGCTCAGCGGTTTCCGGCCCCGGTGCTTTCAGGCTCCGGCTCGTCTCCAGGGCGCGATGCTTCTCCCCTTCCCCAGGTGCATGTACTTCACCCTCGTCACCCACCTCGTCACCTGAGCCCTCTTCACAAGCGCCCACGCTCCCAAGTCTCTCCGAGAGCAGAAAGACACAACACACTCAGGGAGCCTTATGGATACGGACAATCAGTGGATCACGCGCGGCCTCGGTGTAGCCATTGCCGCATTTCTCCTCGTCGGTTTTCAGGCGCAGGCGGGCCGCAAGGTCACGGTGCAGCTCGTGGCCCGGCCGACCCAGGCCGCCGCCGTCACCGGGTGGAGCGCACACCTCGACACCGCCGCCCAGAACGCCATCGCCGCCAGTGGTAAGCCGCTCGTCACGGGGCAGACGCGAGCCACCTGGATTGGCATCAATTTCTCCAAGCACCACATCGTTCCGCAGACCTACCTCCAGGTGATCGCTGGGCTCTCCATCAACGCGGATGCAGGCACGCCCGAGCTCCGCACGCGGCTGGTCACGGCCATCCGCGGCATCGCCGCCGGCGCCGCCGGTGGCCCCCCCGCCGCGTGGAACCTCGGCCCGGTGGTGTGGGCGCCGATCAACCTGTTCGAGGGGCCCACTGGCTCCTACCGATCGGATGATCCGAAGGAAGGGAGCGAGAACGTGAAGCCCAAGAGCTTCGACAACACCCGCTGGACACGTCTGCAGGCCATCAAGACCGCGCTCACCGGCCTGGGCAGCATTAACGGGGAAGTCTTCGAGACGAACACCGACAAGCTCAACCAAATGCAGCGGGGCGGCAAGACGGGCTTCCAGCTCCTAGTGGAGGCGGTCGAGGGACTGGCGGCACTCGCGGAGGCGGCGCCCGTGCCCGTCCAGCCCTTCGTCGAAACCGACTGGGTCGACGCACAGAACAAGCAGATCAACCTATCCAACCTCATCGGCTTCAGGAACAGCGAGGTGCAGGTGTCGCTCCTGGATGCGAAGAGGAATGCCTACCACCTGAGGTAGGGAGGCGAACACCTCCTCGCCCTTCTCCTCTGTTGGCCAGTCGGGGACACTGATGCGCGATGCGGGGGCTCGCAGTGCTCCCACCCAACAGAGCGGCATGACGAGTGCCTACTCATCAGGTAGGCTGCGCGCGGGCGGAGCCAACCGCCCCTCGTAACCCGAGGTACGCGATGACGGACGAGCAGACTCCTGACTCGCTCAGGCCGGGCAGCGCGGTGGGCCCCTGGCTCATCGAGGGTCATGCGGGACGGGGCACCTATGGCGCCGTGTTCCGCGCCCGCCGCGCCGGCCTCCCGGGCTCTGTCCCGGTCGCCCTCAAGGTGGCCGTCTTCGCCTATGACCCGCGCTTCCTGCGCGAGGTGGAGCTGCTCTCGCGGACCCGTCACCCCTCCGTGCCCCAACTGCTCGACCGCGGCTGGTGGACCACGGACTCAGGGCGCGTGCACCCCTACCTCGTGATGGAATGGGTCAACGGGTTGCCCCTGTATGAATGGGCTCGGGCCCACCCTCCCTCCTGCCGCCGGGTGCTTCAGGTGGTGGCTCAGGTGGCTTGGGGCTTGGAAGCCCTGCACAGCGCAGGGGGCCTTCACCGCGACGTCAAAGGCGACAACATCCTCGTGGAGCCCGAGGGCCGCGCCCTCCTCACCGACTTCGGCTCCGGCACCTGGGCCGGAGCCCCTCCCCTCACCGACAGCCTCATGCCTCCCGGCACTCGTGAGTACCGCGCCCCTGAAGCGCTGCGCTTTCAATGGCGCCACCTGCGTCAGCTCCAGTCCCACTATCAAGCCCGCACCTTTGATGATCTCTATGCGCTGGGCGTCAGCGTGTACCGGCTGGTGACCGGCCTCTACCCACCTCCGGGAACAGATCCGGAGGCAAGGCTGGATCCTTTCCGCTTTCCACCTCCTCTGCCTCCACTTCGGCAGCCACCCCAGAAGCTCAACCCTCGGGTGATCCCGGAACTGGCGGCCCTCATCGAGCAGATGCTGGCGGCGGAGCCTGAGGCTCGCGGTCTGGCGCGCGACGTGGCTCAAGCCGCGGACGCCGCGGCCGAGCGTGCGGGCTCGGAGGCAGATGGCCCGCTGATGGACCCACCGCGACCCTCCGCCACGGCGGTGGCTGTGCCTGTGCGTGTGCAGGCCGAGGCGCAGGTTCCTCCCGCCGTCAGCAAGCCTGGGCCCATCCGCCCTGAGGCCCCAGAGGTTGACTGGGGCCTGAGGATCCGGCGGGTGCTGGTTGTCGGGCTTCTGCTGGCCATCCCGGGCAGCATCCTGTGGATGGGACACGGGCCGTACTCGAACTCCCCCACGTTTCCACCGAGGGAATCCGCGGACCTCGAATGGGACAGAGACGGCGCAGAAACCTCGCTGGCCGACGCCTCGGTACCCGCGAGCGTGTCCTCTCCGCAGTCAGCCAGTGGCTCGGCGTCCATCGCGCTGCAGATGCCAGATGAGCCGTTACCAGGCCAGCGGCGCCCGCCCTGCAGGCCCCGGGAGGAAGCCATCCGCGGCGGATGCTGGGTCAGGTTGAACGACAACTTCTCCCCACCTTGCGACGACGAATCGTATGTATGGCAAGGCTCATGCTACATCCCCAAGATGGAGCGCACACGAACTCCCACCTCGAAGGACCCGCAGAAGTAGATTCACGGTGGGGCGCTCTTAGTTAAGTTGCTCCGTGCATGCACCGGCTGCTCCTGCTCCTCCCGGCCGTCCTCGCACCTGGCTGTGCCGCCCCAGCGCACAGCACCTACTCCCAGGCTGCTCCCGGGCCTGCCTTCCCTGTTCCTCCCCATACGCCGCCTGGAGCTGGGGCACCCCTCGTGGGTCAGCCTGGCGCACAAGTCACAGAAGTCCCCAGAAGCCCCCACCAGCGAGTCCTCCCGCCCACCAGCGAGCCGGGCCTCTGGGCGGGGGACGCGCCGCGGGCGAGCCGAGAGCGCTTGCCTGGCAAGCCGGAACTCCTCGGTGTGGTTCTGCCTGGGCTGCCCGACTCCGACCAAGAGTTGGATGTGGGGCCCGCCCGCGCCTGCGCAGCCCTTTGGGGCCAGGCGCTTCCTGGGACGGGGCTCGCCGAGCGGGTGATTTCGCTGCGGCCCAAGGCGAAGCGCTGCATGGTAGCTTGGATGTTTCACACCTGTGTCCGCGTCATCGAGCAACTGGATGACAACATGAAGGAGGACGGGGTGGTGGTGCTGCTGGCTCACCAGAAGCGGACAGCCCTACGGCAGGCTGCCAACGACTGCGTGCTCCGGACCATGTCGATCACCTGTTCCGGGCCATGCCGATCACCGATTCCGGAGCAAGCCGATCACCTGTTCCGGACCATGCCGATCACCGATTCCGACCATGTCGATCACCTGCCTGGCGGGGTGAAACAGGGCGGAACAGGGCTGTAGCAGGCTGCGGGTGAAGGTAGAGCCGGAGCGTTGACGACGCTGGACAGAGAGCCGAGCACGCCGCCTCCCGAACACGGAGGTGGCTGTGGCGGCAGAGA
>NZ_JBJMQP010000092.1:0-12437 GCF_045802625.1 Hyalangium sp.
GAGTGCCCGGCGCCGGGGTGCTGCCTGCCGCCGAGCGAGGCGGGCGCGCGGAGGGCGCCACGGGATGAAGCACGGGAGGCTGGAAGCCCGGAGACCCGGGGCCTTCCGCTGGCTGCTGGGGAGCTGAAGCCACCGGGCCCGCGTTTGCCGGGCGGCGTACCACCGGAGGCAGAGACCGGGCCGCGGTCGCCATGGCTGCTCCCATCTTCTCCGTGCGGGAGGCGGACGGCGCCGGAGCCGGCCCCGCGGCCGCGGAGGGCCCTCGCGGGGCGGGCAGCAGCACGGGCTGACCCAGCGGCGCCACGGAGGGCGGCAGCGCCCGCTGGATGGGCGGCAGCGCGGCCGTGCGCAGCGGATCCTCGGGGAGCGGTGGCCTGAAGGGACGCGGTGCCCGCGAAGCCGGCGGGACCGGATCCACGCCGGACTCCAGGGGCGGCAACAGCGGCAGCTCCTCGAACTCGGCGGGAGCGGCGACGAGTGGCTCGTCGTGCTGCGGTCCCAGGCGGGCAACATCCGCCTGCAGGAGCGGATCCCTTGGATCCAGCTCGAGCGCCGCCTTCAGGGCGCCGCGTGCGCGAGACTCGCAGCCCAGCTCCAGCAGCAGCTCCGCGGCCGCGCGATACGAGGCGATGGCCTGAAGCCGCTCGCCCGCGCGCCGGCAGGCCTCCGCGTGCCGCACGCGCATGTTCGGGTCCCTGGGAGCCAGACGGAGGATCTGGTGATACGTCTGCGCACACTGCGCGAACTTTCCTCGCACGAACTGCTGGTGCGCCACCTCTTTCAGATCCCTCAGCCCCATGGACGCCCTTCCCCCTGGCGCTCCCCCGTGGATGCGCGCCTCGACACAGCAAGCATGTGATGTGCCGAGGAGCGAGCGAGCGCGAAGGGTTCAGTGGTGGGCGGAGCCGGAGCCGCGGATGTCCACCAGCGATAGGCCCCAGGCCTCTGCCACATGGGTGCGACTGCGTGTCTTCCACACCCGGCCGCCCTTCGCCCTGTAGAAGCGTCTGATCGGGCGCTGTAACAAGGAAAGGAAAGCGCGCGAATTCCTCAAAAGCCGCGTGCAACGCGGTGGGCCGCCGGTGTCTGCTGGTGGAAAGGGAGGAAACCCATGAAGCACTTCGTCCGCAGCACCCTGGTCGTCCTGTCGCTGTGCTCCGTCCCCGCGCTCTCCGATCCGTCCGCCAAGGCGCCTGCCGTCAAGGGCTCGGAGGAGATCATCACCGTGCGCGCGGGCAACGCGAAGACCGTGAAGGCTCCCGGGATGACGCGCCTGGCGCTCGAAGATCCCGAGATCGCCGACGCCTCGATCTCGGGAACCGACGTCGTCCGCATCCAGGGGATCAAAGCAGGAGAGACGGTGCTCCTGGTGTGGACCGGGAAGGCGCGCAAGGCGTACCGCATCGTGGTCCAGTAGTGAGCCCGTGGGTGGGTCACTCGGTTAGTATCCGCGCGGCTCAAACCCCCAGGAACACTCCGTGAATCGATTGGTGCCGTTGCTGTGCTGCGCCCTCCTCGTGCCCGCCGTGGTGCTCTCGGCTGGCGCGCAGACTCCTCCTTCCACCCGGATGGAGCCTCCGCAGCCTCAGCCTCCACCGAAGAAGGATCCAGCTCGCGAGGCCGCCGAGGCCACCCAGGTGGACGCGGGCACGTCTCCTCCTCCTCCGGGCGTGCCGGCCGCCGGCACGCAGGAGTGGAACGTCAACGCACCGAACGCGCCCTCCACCGAGGCGGCCATCGACGTCGCCGAGGGCACCTGGATGAGCGTGGACGTGAGCCCGCGCGGGGATGAGCTCGTCTTTGATTTGCTCGGGGACATCTACACCCTGCCCCTCTCCGGCGGCGAGGCGAAGCCGCTCACCCACGGCGTGGCCTGGGACTTCCAGCCGCGCTACAGCCCGGACGGGAAGTTCATCGCCTTCACGAGCGATCGCGGCGGCGGCGACAACCTCTGGGTGATGAAGCGCGACGGCAAGGATCCCCAGCCGGTGACGCAGGAGAAGTTCCGGCTCCTCAACAGCCCGGCGTGGTCGCCGGATGGCCAGTACCTCGTGGGCCGCAAGCACTTCACCTCGAAGCGCTCGCTGGGGGCGGGGGAGATCTGGCTCTACCACCGCTCCGGCGGCGACGGCGTCCAGCTCACCGAGCGCCCCAACGAGCAGAAGGACGTGGGCGAGCCCGCGTTCTCTCCGGACGGCCGCTACGTGTACTTCAGCCAGGACGTCACCCCGGGCAAGACCTTCGAGTACAACAAGGATCCGAACGGACAGATCTACGTCATCCAACGGTTGGATCTGGAGACGCACGAGATTGAGCCGTTCATCACCGGCCCGGGCGGCTCGGTGCGCCCCACGCCCTCGCCGGATGGCAAGCAGCTCGCGTTCGTGCGGCGCGTGCGCGGCAAGAGCGTGCTGTACCTGGCGGACGTGGCCTCGGGCGCGGAGCGGCCCCTGTTCGACGGGCTCGATCGCGACATGCAGGAGACGTGGGCCATTCACGGCGTGTACCCGGCCATGGGCTGGACGCCGGACAGCAAGTCGCTCGTGTTCTGGGCGGGCGGCAAGCTCAACCGCATCGACGTGGCCAGCAAGCGCGTCACGCCCATCCCCTTCCACGTGAAGGACACTCGCACCGTCGCCGAGGCCCTGCGCTTCCCGCAGAACGTGGCCCCTGAGCGCTTCTCCGTGAAGATGCTGCGCTGGGTGCAGGTGTCGCCGCAGGGGGACCGCGTGGTGTATCAGGCGCTCGGGAACCTGTACGTGCGCGAGCTGCCCAACGGCACTCCGCACCGGCTGACGAAGCAGACGGATCACTTCGAGATGTTCCCCTCCTTCTCCCGAGACGGGCGCTTCATCGTCTACACGACGTGGGATGACGAGAAGTTCGGGAGCATCCGCGTGGTGCCCGCCACCGGCGGCGAGGGCAAGGTGGTGAGCTCGCAGCCGGGCTTCTACCGCGAGCCGGTGTTCTCGCCGGACGGGCGCTTCATCGTCTACCGCGCGGGTGGCAGCGGAAACCTGCTGCCGGGGCAGTGGGGCCACGAGCGGGGGCTCTTCGTCATCGGCCGGGACGGGGGCCGGCCGCGCCAGTTGGCGAAGGCCGGCGAGCAGCCGCACTTCGGCGCGCACTCGGACCGGGTGTTCTACCTGTCCGTGGAGGACGGCGAGAAGGAGGACAAGCGCGAGCTGCGCAGCATCAGCCTGGATGGGAGCGCGCAGCGCACGCACCTCACCAGCTCCGAGGTGGAGGGCTTCCGCGTCTCGCCGGACGAGCGGTGGGTGGCGTTCCGGGAGACCTTCAACGCGTACGTGATGCCGCTGCCGCCAGGCGGCAAGCCAGCGGCGGTGAGCAAGGACAGCAAGGCCCTGCCGGTGGCGAAGGTGTCCAAGGACGCCGGGGATTCCATGCACTGGTCCGGGGACTCGAAGCGGCTGCACTGGTCGCTGGGGCCAGAGCTGTTCACGCGCGAGCTGCGCGAGGCGTTCCGCTTCGTGGAGGGCGCGCCGGAGAAGCTGCCCGAGGCTCCGGCGAAGGGCCTGAACATCGGCTTCGAGGTGAAGCAGGACGTGCCGGAGGGCGCGGTGGCGCTGGTAGGGGGGCGCGTCATCACCATGCGCGGCGACGAGGTGCTCGAGGACGGCGTGGTGGTGGTGCGCGGCAACCGCATCGTCGCCGTGGGCAAGCAGGGAGAGGTGAAGGTTCCCGAGGGCGCGAAGGTGCTCGACGTGCGCGGGAAGACGGTGATGCCGGGGCTGGTGGACGTGCACTGGCACGGGCCGATGGCCGAGGACGGCATCCTCCCGGAGCAGAGCTGGAAGAACTACGCCTCGCTGGCATTCGGGGTGACGACACTGCACGATCCGTCGAACTCGACGGCGGAGATCTTCGCCGCGAGCGAGCTGGCCAAGGCGGGGCGGATCGTCGCGCCGCGCATCTTCTCCACGGGCACCATCCTCTATGGAGCGCAGGGCGTGGGGTACAAGGCGCCCATCGAGACGCTGGACGATGCGCGCTCGCACCTGCGGCGGATGAAGGCGGTGGGAGCCTTCAGCGTGAAGAGCTACAACCAGCCACGGCGGGATCAGCGCCAGAAGGTGATCCAGGCGGCGCGCGAGCTGCAGATGATGGTGGTGCCGGAGGGCGGCTCGCTCTTCCACCACAACCTGTCGATGGTGGTGGACGGGCACACGGGCGTGGAGCACGCGCTGCCGGTGGCGAAGATCTACGCGGACGTGAAGCAGCTCTGGAGCCAGAGCAAGTCGGGCTACACGCCGACGCTGATCGTCGCGTACGGCGGTCTGTTCGGCGAGGAGTACTGGTACCAGAAGACGAACGTGTGGGAGGACTCGCGGCTGATGTCCTTCGTGCCGCGCCGGATCATCGACTCTCGGAGCCGGCGGCGGAACATGGCGCCCGATGACGAGTTCAACCACTTCAACGCGGCGCGGGTGGCTCGGGAGCTGAATGACGCGGGGGTGAGCGTGCAGCTCGGCGCGCACGGGCAGCGCGAGAGCCTGGGAGCGCACTGGGAGCTGTGGATGTTCGGCCAGGGCGGGATGAAGCCGCTGCAGGCGCTGCGGGCCGGCACGCTGGAGGGCGCGCACTACCTGGGGTTGGACAAGGACATCGGCTCGCTGGAGCAGGGCAAGCTGGCGGACCTGATCGTCCTGGACAAGAACCCGCTGGAGGATCTGCGCAACTCCGAGTCCGTGCACTACACCATGGTGAACGGGCGGTTGTTCGACTCGGCGACGATGAACGAGGTGGGCAACTCGCCCCGCCCGCGCGCACCGTTCTTCTTCGAGCGCGAGGGTGGCGAGGCCTGGGCGCCCGGGCTGAGCCTCTCGACGGAGCAGGACTGAGCGCGAGGGGCTCTGGGATTCAATGAGGCACGGGGGCCGATTCTGGCGGCCCCTTTTCCAGTGGATCCCAAGTGAATTGCTCGGTGGGGGTCAGCTTCATGTTCGTCAGTCCGTGACGCTGGACGAACTCGGCGAAGCGCTCAGAGACGAGGATGCTGCCCCGCTTCCCTCGGGGACGGAACACGTCCTCGCCCTGCCAGGTGCCCGGCTCCAGGACGAAGCCGTGCACGGAGTCCACTCCGGCGGAGCGGCACTCGAGACAGGTAATAGGCTTGGAGCGGCGGATGCGGCTGCGCGCCTCATCGACGGCACCCCGCCCGAAGCACGCGGTGACGGCGAAGTAGCGGGGCACGAGGGTGGGCATAGGGCCTCTGCGCATCTTGCGCACGCGCTCCAGTTCGACGGGATGGAAGCCAAGCAAACCAGTCAGCCCCTCTGCCCGAAAGGCTTCCGCGAAGCGTTCGGAGATGAGGAGGTCATAGCCAGGGCTCTCCACGAAGTCTCCGAAGTCCTTGCCGTACAGTTCCAACTCGGTGCGGTAGGGGGGAGCCACGTCAGCATGCCGATGGGGGCGCCGCATTGGGGGCAACGGGGAGCGTCTCCGAGGTTTTCGGAATCGGACCCAAGAGATTTGGTATCGAAGCGTCCGTGCATGTCGTCCTGGAGAACGAAGAAGCGCGGGACCGTCTTCTCGTCAGAAGCCATTGGGGAACCTCCATCGCAACGCCGAGCGGTTGTAGATCGAGCGCAGGAACGCCTCGAATTCTTCTGGTGTGGCGCTCTCTTGCTCTTTGAGCCAGTTGATGACCTCCTGAGCTACATCGCGGTGCCACTTCTGGTAGCCGCAATGTGCCTTCTTGTTCCGGGCCTGGGCCACGAAGCGCTTATCCCGAGGCTTGTAAAGTCCGCGAAGGGTCAGATGATTCTTCAGCGCCCTGGCGATGGGTCGGGAGATGACATGGTGCTTCTGTCCGGTGCACTTGGGAGGCTCGGGTTCGGCAGAGGCCGCCTCGGCCTCCGTCTCTGCCTCCTCTGTTGTGGATTCCTCCTCCTCCGCTGAGGCTTCGTATGCCGCGAGTTCGCCCGCCGCCCCCAGGGTCTCCAGGAGCTTGAAGGCTTCCTCCGCGGGCACCCCACAGCTCTCCTCGGGGGTGAGCGGGAACTTCTTGATGCAGCAGTTCACCGAGGGCTCGCCTGGCAGGCACGGTGTCGCCGCAGCGCAGCTGGACGTGAACCACCCGAACAGGACAGCCATGCAGAGAGCGAGTGGTGCTCTGGCCTCTTTCATGGCATTCAATCGTAGGGGCGAGCTCTTGGCAGTGTCACGGCGAGGGTGCGGAAACGCTTGCGAGGGCGCGGACGAGGCCGGAGAGTGCGTGCCTCTTCTCGGAGCGTCATCGTGTCCCTGCCGACCCTCGCCCTCTCCCCCGCGTTGATGATCAGCCTGCTCGCCGCGCCTCCGGCTCCCAAAGCCGGCTCGGTGAGCAGCCCGCCGCCCGCGACTGCCCAGGCCCCGGGGCCCACGGCGGCCCAGCTCCAGATGGCCGAGCGGCTCGTCGGCCCGGCGCTCACCGAAGGCCATGCCTGGGCCCGCCTCGCCGAGCTCACCGATGGCATCGGCCCACGCCTGTCCGGCTCCGAGGGCGCCGAGGCCGCCGTGCAGTGGGCCCAGCGCTCCTTCAAGGCCGATGGCGTGAAGGTGTGGCTGGAGCCCGTGAAGGTGCCGCACTGGGTCCGAGGCGAGGAGCACGCCGAGCTGCTCGCCTCCGAGCACTTCCGCGCCCGGCCCCTCACGGTGATGGCGCTCGGTGGCAGCACGGGCACGCCTTCCGAGGGCATCACCGCCGACGTGGTGGAGGTGTCCTCGCTCGAGGAGCTGGCCTCGCTCGGTGAGCGCGTGAAGGGCCGCATCGTCTTCTTCAACCACGACATGAAGGAGGCCGAGGACTACGGGCGCTTCTCCGTCTTGCGCGGACTGGGACCCTCGGCGGCCTCCAAGGCCGGAGCCGTGGGCGCCCTGGTGCGCTCGCTGGCCACCGCCTCGCTGAGCACGCCCCACACGGGGATGACCCGCTTCGAGGACGGCATCACTCCCATCCCCGCCGCCTCCGTCACCGTGGAGGGTGCCGAGATGCTCCACCGCATGCTGGCCAGTGGCGGCTCGGCCCGGGTGCACCTGGTGCTTGGGTGCAAGACGCTGCCGGATGCGGACTCCTTCAACGTGGTGGCCGAGGTGAAGGGCCGCGAGAAGCCCGAGGAGATCGTCCTGCTCGGCGCGCACCTGGACTCGTGGGACGTGGGCGAGGGCGCGCACGATGACGGCACGGGTGTGGCGATGGTGATGGAGGCCGCGCGCCTGCTCGCCCGCCAGAAGCCCGCGCCTCGGCGCACGGTGCGCGTGGTGCTCTTCATGAACGAGGAGAACGGGCTGCGCGGCGGCAAGGCCTACGCCGAGGCGCACGCCGCCGAGCTGCCGCACCACGTGGCCGCCATCGAGATGGACTCGGGAGGAGGCCGCCCGCTGGGCGTGGCGTTCCGGGCCGGTGAGGGCGCCCCCGCGCTGGTGCAGCCGTGGCTGAGCCCCCTGGTGGCGCTGGGCGCGGCGAAGATCGTCTCCGGCGAGGCGGGGGGAGCGGATCTGTCGCCGCTCGGTCCCGCGCAGGTGCCCATGGTCGGCGTGAAGGTGGACAGCAGCCGCTACTTCGACGTGCACCACACCCACGCGGACACGCTGGACAAGGTGGATCCGGAGGCGCTGGCCAAGAGCACGGCGGCGCTGGCGTGGACGGCCTACGCGCTCGCGGAGATGCCCGGCCTGCTGGCTCGCCCCACCGCGCCGCCCAAGGTCCCCGCGATGTTCGCACCGCCCGCGGTGGCCACTCCGGCCCCGGGCGCTCCCGCCGCGGGGAGCGTGAAGCCCTCGACTCACTGAAAGGAAGCGTACGCCCCATGGCCAAGAACTTCGTCGCCAAGATGCCCTACGAGGCCACCCACCCCGACGTGCTCGCCGTGTACTGCTCGGATGGGCGCTTCACCGAGCCGGTGGAGGAGCTGGCGCAGCACCTGGGGCACGAGCGCATCGACACGCTCACCCTCCCGGGAGGCCCGGGGCTGCTCAACCGCTGGTCCGCGGACTACCTGGAGAGCGACATGGTCACCCGCGCGGCGAACTTCCTCATCGAAGGCCACCACATCCGCGAGGTGCTGCTGCTGGCCCACGCCGGCTGCGGCTACTACCAGAAGCGCCATGGCTCGCTGGGCGCGGAGTTCATCGCCGAGCAGCAGCTCAAGGACATGGAGGCCGCCGCCGAGGAGCTGCGCAAGGCCCACCCCGGCCTCATCGTGCACAAGTACTTCGTCCGCGCCATGGGTCCGAAGATCATCTTCGAGTCCCTCGACGCCTCGGAGCCCTGAGCTCCCGTCACGCCATGCCCAGCCCCGAGCGACCGATCTACCTCGACTACAACGCCACCACGCCGGTGGCGCCTGAAGTGCTCGAGGCGATGCTGCCGTACCTGCGCGACGAGTTCGGCAACCCCTCCAGCACCCACCCCTACGGCCGCCGCGCGAAGCAGGCAGTGGAGCGGGCGCGAGCCCAGGTGGCGGCGCTGCTGGGCGCCAGGGCGGAGGAGATCTTCTTCACCTCCGGAGGCACCGAGGCCAACAACCTGGCCATCCGCGGGGTGGCGGAGGCCCGGCCCGAGCGGCGGCACGTGCTCACCTCCACCATCGAGCACCCCGCCACGGAGCGGCCCTGTCTCCACCTCGAGCGCCAGGGCTGGGCGGTGTCGCGGGCCGGGGTGGACGCCGAGGGGCGCGTGCGCGTGGAGGAGGCCGCCTCGGCGCTCCGCGATGACACGGCGCTGGTGACGCTGATCCACGCCCACAACGAGACGGGCGTGCTGCAGCCGGTGAGGGAGCTCGCGGCGCAGGCGCGCGGGCGGGGCGCGGTGGTGCACACGGACGCGGCCCAGTCGGTGGGCAAGGTGCCGGTGGACGTGGAGGTGCTCGGGGTGGACCTGCTCACGGTGGTGGGACACAAGCTGTACGCGCCCAAGGGCGTGGGAGCGCTGTACGTGCGCCAGGGCACGCCGCTCAAGCCGTTCGCGCTCGGGGGCGGGCAGGAGCACGGGCTGCGGCCGGGGACGGAGAATGTGCCCTACGTCGTCGGCCTGGGCGCCGCGTGCGAGCTGGCGCAGGGGCGGCTGGCCCAGGACACGGCGGCGCTCTTGGAGCTGCGCGAGCGGCTCTGGTGGAGGCTTCAGGCGGAGGTGCCCGGCATGCGGCTCGCGGGACACCACACGGAGCGGCTGCCCAACACGCTCAACGTCCGGTTCCCCGGCGTGCGCGGCAGCGTGGTGCTGGCCGGAGCGCCGGAGGTGGCGGCCTCCACCGGCTCGGCGTGCCACGAGGGCGGGGAGACAGCCTCCTCCGTGCTCCTGGCCATGGGCCTGCCGCCGGAGGAGGCGCTGGGCGCGGTGCGGCTGACGCTGGGCCACGGCACCACGGCCGAGGACGTGGACGTGGCGGCCTCGGCGCTGGCCCGAGCGTGGCGCGGGGCCTCAGGCCAGGCCGGACGCTGAGCTCACGGCTCCGGGCCTGGAGTCACTTCTTGTCGCCGGTGTCGGGCTCGAGCTGGAAGAGGACCCACTGGTTGGCGCCGTGGAGATCCAACAGGTAGATCTCCCCGGGCTCGAAGCTCGACTCCATGAGCGCGACGAACTGCTGCCGGGCCGGATCAATGGAGGCGTAGTCCTCCAGCTTCCCCTTGCCGAGACGCACCAGCCGGGCCGGCTGAGCGGTGAACCGCAGGCGCCCTCGATTCGGGAGCTGCTGATAGGAGAACGTGACGTCCCGCATCCCCGGGTCGGCCTTGAAGGACTGTCCTCCTTCGACGACGGACTCCCGGACCTTGATGTCCTTGAAGGGCGGAGGCGTGGGAGACACCAGGTACCGCACGCGCAGCCGGTTCGGCTTCTCCAGGCGGATCTCCCCGACGTTCGCCGTCTTCCCCGGATCGGCGGTGAGGGTCCGGCTCTGGGGGATGAGCCCTGGGGCCTTGAACCAGAGCTCGTACCAGGCCGGCCTGGGCGTGAGCCCACCGAGCTGGAAGCTCCCATCCTTCTCGAGCTTCACCTCCAGCCGCGCCGCGGGCTTGTCCCCATTCACCTGCCCACTGGGCGTGTTCACGTCCCCAGGAGAGATGAAGGCATAGACCTGGGCGCGAGCTTTGGGATCCGCGGCCAGCACCCGGCCGCGTGCGGCGCCGAGCTTCTCGGCCGGCAGCGGGCTCAGGGACACGTCCCCCAGGACGAGCACCTCACTGTCCGGCAGACCCTTGAGAGGGATATCCACCGCCTCATACCCATGCAGGCGCAGGGGGATGGGGCGCTGGAGATCCTCCGCCAGCGTCACGAACCAGCCCTCGTCCACCAGGGTGACCTGACTGTTCAGCTGCTCCAGGCGGCCAGGACCTCCCTTGAGGACGGCATGGCCTACCAGGACATGGCCCCGGCCCTGCTTCTTGCGCTCTGCCTTTGCCGCGTCGACGGTGGTGAGCAGCCGGCTGGCGAGGGGGCCCTTGCCAGCCTTGCGGAGCTTCGCGACGACGTCATCAATGGACTTGGGCGCGGGAGCCTCCGCGGCCATGACACCCATTCCCCAGGCGAACACCAGCCACAGCAGCATGCGCGGACCGAGCGGCTTCATTCTCAACATCCTCCGTTTTCGCCCGGAGCGTAGCTGGATTCCGCTGAGAAAAGTGAAGCAGCGGGCCGGGTTCCCCAACTCCGGCCCGCTGCCCGAAAGTGTATGCGTTTACGTCCAACCCCAGACGTCGGGGTGGCTCGCAAAGTACACGCCTCGCGGCCCATGAGCCGTACCACTCCGGGGGTATGTACAGCACAGCCCTACATGCCTCAACACGGTCATGCATGACGCGTCTGGAGAGCGCCTCCAGATGGATGAGCTCCGCCTTGGAAGAGAGGCCATGGACAACCCGATGAGGCTCGTGTTCGCCTTGATGGATGCACTGAATCACTCGCTGTCGGACGGTGGGGGGAGCGAAGCGCTGGTGATGCCGGTGCCCTCGGGGGGGTTGGCCAACCATGATGAGGACATGGCCGGCTGTGCCAGCGGCCAGGAGAGGCTCTTCCCTGCCGTCACCCCAGACAGCCCGGAGAGGGGATGGGGGCAGGCCTGGGCAGGTCATCGGGGGTACCGGCGCTATTTTGATGTGAGCCTGCGGCAGGAGCGGTGGCTGACGCTGCTCGGGGGCGTACCCTCCACGGACCCGAAGGGCTCTGCGCCGCATCCGGAGAACCTCACGGTTTGGGGCTCACCCACGGAAGCCCTCTCATTGCTGGCACCGATCCTGGCCAGAGCCGTGTGCAAGTCTTACGCGCGAGGCCAGACCCTGGCTCGGAGCCACGAACTTGTGGAGGCTCTCTCCCTTCATCAGAGCATCGGAAGCATCATCGTGAAGCTCCCCTCCCAGGAAATGACATGCTCCGAGGGGGCCATGGAGCTGCTGGACGAATGGTTCCCTCCTCATGAGAGAGGGGACAATGGCCTGCCCAAGGAGTGGCAGGAGCGGCTGTTGAAGCTGGAGCAGCTGGAGCAGCTTGAGGAGGACAAGAAGCAGGAGCAGTTCAGCTGGAAGCGGACGGGCGCCTCCCAGGGCTTGAGGGTGAACTTCGTACCGCTGCCGCCGGGACAGGAGCCCCACCGGTCCTGGGTGCTGCTGCTGGAGAAGGTGTCGTTCGGACTGACCATGCCGCTGGTCTGGCGCAAGGTGCTCACCCACCGTGAGGCGGAGGTCGTGGAGTGCGCGCTCCAGTACATGGACAACAAGGAGATTGGCGAGCAGTTGAAGTGCACCGAGGCCACGGTGAAGAAGCACCTGCAGCGCGCCTTCGAGAAGCTGGGGGTGGAGACGCGCAACATGCTCTTCTACTGGGCCAGCCGGCGCTGAGCCGCCTCCGGACGGATCATGCCGCGAACGCCATGGAGGCGCAGAGCAGCAGCCAGAGCAGGACGGCACCACGCGCAAGATCGACCAGGGAAATGTGCATAGGCAATCGTTTGTGCACGCCCCCATGAGTAGGGCGTCCACGGTACTCAGCAGGTGGGGACGGTACGCACCGGGCGCCACCTGCCTTCCAAGGCGATGCGGCGCCCGCCGCTGAGCAGCACCCTCACCCAAGTCCGAGCACGGAGTGAGCTCCAGGATGTACGCCCGGGCTGAAGGCTCACACCCAGGCAGTCACGCGGGCAAGCGCCTCCGGGGGCCACCGCCCACGCTCGCCGCCCGGGCCGGCGCTGAGCCCTCAGTGTCCGCTGAACATCGTGATGCCACCGCCCACCAGCAGGAAGACGACGCCAATTCCTCCCAGCAGCAGCGGGAAGGCCCAGACGTTGAAGACGGTGTGGATCCGCATGTTGTCGGGCTGCGCCGGATCGTACAGGACGACCAGGCTGTCGCCCTCCTTGTAGCGCGGGGGGTTGGAGCCCACGTTGGAGACCACCTCCTGCGTGGCGCCCGCCTGCGTCCGGTAGCGGAGCACGGGGTAGTAC
>NZ_JBJMQP010000093.1:0-4672 GCF_045802625.1 Hyalangium sp.
GACGTCGAGAACGTCGTCCTGTCGCTGTTCCAGGCCGCCGAGTACAACGTCGAACGCGCGGTGAAGGGCATCATCTACATCGACGAGATCGACAAGCTCGCCCGCAAGGGCGAGAACCCTTCGATCACCCGCGACGTGTCGGGCGAGGGCGTTCAGCAGGCGCTCCTGAAGATCATCGAGGGCACCATCGCCAACGTGCCGCCCAAGGGGGGCCGCAAGCACCCGCAGCAGGAGTTCCTGCAGGTGGACACGACGAACATCCTGTTCATCTGCGGTGGTGCGTTCGGCGGGCTGGAGCAGATCATCGAGCGGCGGCTCGGCGGCCGCAGCCTCGGCTTCGGCGCGGACATCCAGTCCAAGAAGCAGCGCAACCTCACGGAGCTGCTCAAGCACGTGGAGCCGGAGGACCTGCTCAAGTTCGGCATGATTCCGGAGTTCATCGGCCGTCTGCCCATCGTCACCGCTCTGGAGGAGCTGGACGAGCCGGCGCTGGTGAACATCCTCAGCCAGCCGAAGAACGCGCTGACGAAGCAGTACAAGAAGCTCTTCGAGCTGGACGGCATCTCGCTGAAGTTCACGGACGGGGCGCTCAAGGCGATTGCCTCCGAGGCCATCCGCCGCAAGGCGGGAGCGCGCGGTCTGCGCTCCATCCTGGAGAGCGCGATGCTGGACGTGATGTACGAGCTGCCCTCGCGCAAGACGGCGCGCGAAGTGGTCATCTCCGAGGAGGTCATCCTCAAGAAGAGCGAGCCGGTGGTGCTCCACTCCCAGGACAACAAGGAGACGGAGCCCAAGAAGGAGAGCGCCTAGCTCACCCCTCCGGCGCTTCCCGAACGCCCCCGCCAGTCCCGCGCACCGTGGGACGGACGGGGGCGTTGCCATCTCCGCAGTCCCATCCATCAGTCCCAGCCCAGGAGACGAAGCGGATGAACTACCCTCCCACGAGGACCGAGGCGGTGGTGGACACCCTGCACGGGGTGCGGGTGCCGGACCCGTACCGGTGGCTCGAGGACGAGCGCTCGCCGGAGGTGCAGGCCTGGATGAAGGCCCAGGACGCCTTCACCCGCGAGCAGCTCGCGCGCTACCCCAGCCGGGAGTCGCTCCGCCAACGCTTCACCGAGCTCTTCTACGTGGAGTCGGTGTCCGCGCCGGCCGTGCGCGGCAACCGCTACTTCTACGTCCGCACCCACAAGGACAAGGAGAAGGCCGTCCTCTACTGGCGCGAGGGGGAGAAGGGCGAGGAGCGCGTGCTGCTCGACCCCAACACGTGGAGCCCGGACGGCACCGTGTCACTGGGCCTGTGGTCGCCATCGTGGGACGGACGGAAGCTGGCCTTCACACGCAAGCCCAACGCGGCGGACGAGGCCATCCTCCACGTGCTCGACGTGGACACGGGCACGTGGAGCGAGGTGGACGTCATCGAGGGGGCCAAGTACGCCTCCCCGAGCTGGACGCCGGACAACCAGTCCTTCTACTACGCGTGGCTGCCCACGGACCCGTCCATCCCCGTGGCCGAGCGGCCCGGCTACACCGAGCTGCGCCTGCACCGGCTGGGCTCGGAGCCGAAGACGGACCCGCTGGTGCACCCGCGCACCGGGGACCCGCGGACGTTCCTCAACGGAGGCGTCACCCGGGACGGCAAGTACCTCTTCGTCTACATCTCCCGCGGCTGGAACGAGAACGACGTCTGGTGGAAGCGGGTGGGGGAGAAGGACTTCCGCCTGCTGGTGAAGGGCCAGGGGGCGAAGTACTCGGTGGATGTCTGGCAGGACTGGTTCTACGTCCTCACCGAGGAAGGCGCCCCCCTGCAGCGCGTCTTCAAGGTGTCGCCCGGCAAGCCCGAGCGCTCGGCCTGGCGGGAACTCGTTGCCGAGGACCCCTCGGCCTCGTTGCAGTCCATCAACATCGTGGGCGGGCACCTGGCGCTCGAGTACCTGAAGGACGCGACCACCCGGGTGCGCGTGGTGACGCTCGAGGGCCAGCCGGTGCGTGACGTGGCGCTGCCCGGCGTGGGCGCGGCGAGCAACCTCTACGGCCTGGAAGACAGCGACGACGCCTGGTTTGTCTTCAGCTCGTTCATCTCCCCACCGCAGGTCTACAAGACGTCCGTGTCCACCGGCCGGGTGGAGCTCTGGGCGCGGGTGGAGCTGCCCATCCAGCCCGAGCGCTACACCGTCGAGCAGGCCTTCTACCGCTCCCAGGACGGCACACGGGTGTCGCTCTTCGTCGTGCACCGCAAGGGCCTGAAGCGGGATGGCACCAACCCGGTGCTGCTCTACGGCTACGGCGGCTTCAACGTGAGCCTGCTGCCGAGCTTCCGCTCCAGCATCTACCCGTGGTT
The DNA here is from genome assembly GCF_045802625.1 of Hyalangium sp. Classification (NCBI taxonomy): domain Bacteria; kingdom Pseudomonadati; phylum Myxococcota; class Myxococcia; order Myxococcales; family Archangiaceae; genus Hyalangium; species Hyalangium sp. The sequence goes on from NZ_JBJMQP010000093.1 coordinate 2,342, forward strand.
GGACGCGGGAGGCGTATACGCGGTGGCCAACCTGCGTGGTGGCGGAGAGTACGGACAGGCGTGGCACGAGGCCGGCCGCCTGCACCTCAAGCAGAACGTCTTCGAGGACCTCCATGCGGCGGCCGGGTTCCTCGTCCGCGAGGGCTATACCCGGCCGGAAAAGCTGGCCATCCAGGGCGGCAGCAACGGGGGCCTGCTGGTGGGGGCGGCGATGACCCAGCGGCCGGAGCTATACGGCGCCGTGGTGTGCCAGGTGCCCCTGCTCGACATGGTGCGCTACCACCGCTTCGGCAGCGGCGAGACGTGGGTGCCCGAGTACGGCTCCGCCGAGAATCCCGAGGACTTCCGTGTGCTTCACGCCTACTCGCCCTACCACCAGGTGCGGCCCGGGGTGCGCTACCCGGCCCTGCTCATGATGGCCGCGGATCACGACGACCGGGTGGACCCCCTGCACGCTCGCAAGTTCGTGGCCGCCGTGCAGGCCGTGAGTCAGCAGGCACCCGCCCTGTTGCGCATTGAAGCCAACGCGGGCCACGGAGGGGCCGACCAGGTGGCCAAGGCCATCGAGTCGAATGTGGATCTCTACAGTTTTCTGCTTGGTGTGCTCGGCGTCCAGGCGGCCGGAGTCGGTTCCGCTGCGAGCGCCGCCTCGGGCCGCTAAACCACCGGCCGGACACCCGATGGCCCCGAGGTGTTCCCTTGCTTGCAGGCCAACGTTCCCCATCTTTCACGCGGGGAACGGCAGCCGGAGGGGCCGTGTTATAGAAGCCGTCTTACCTGTTCGTACTCTCGGAGTGCGGGCGGGCAACATTCCAGGGGCTTGCGCTCACGGGCGGCAAGCAGGCAGGTGGCGAATACATGTTCTTCGGACGAGACGACAAGAGGGATGCCCAGAAGCGTGGGAGCACGGTTCCGCTCCTTCCGCTGCGGGACATCATCGTGTTCCCGCACATGGTGGTCCCGCTGTTCGTCGGCCGGGAGAAGTCCATCGCGGCGTTGAAGGACGCGATGGCGCACAAGGGCCCCGATGACAAGGCCGTCATCCTCCTGGCCGCCCAGAAGAAGGCGAAGACCAACGACCCGACGCCGGAAGACATCTTCCACTTCGGCACCATCGGTCATGTCATCCAGCTCCTCCCGCTGCCCGACGGCACGGTGAAGGTGCTCGTGGAGGGTGTGCGCCGGGCGAAGGTCAAGAAGTTCATGCCCAACGACGCCTTCTTCATGGTCGAGGTGGAGGAGGTCGAGGAGCAGAGCGAGAAGTCCGTGGAGCTCGAGGCGCTCGTGCGCAGCGTGCACTCGGTCTTCGAGGCCTTCGTCAAGCTCAACAAGCGCATTCCGCCCGAGATGCTCATGCAGGTGGCGAGCATCGATGATCCGGCGCGCCTCGCGGACACCATCGTCGCCCACCTGTCGCTCAAGCTCAACGACAAGCAGGCGCTGCTCGAGACCGAGAGCCCCGCCAAGCGGCTCGAGAAGCTCTACGAGCTGATGCAGGGTGAGATCGAGATACTGCAGGTCGAGAAGAAGATCCGCACCCGCGTCAAGAAGCAGATGGAGAAGACCCAGAAGGAGTACTACCTGAATGAGCAGATGCAGGCCATTCAGAAGGAGCTGGGTGAGCGCGACGAGTTCAAGAACGAGATCCAGGAGATCGAGGAGAAGCTCAAGAACAAGCGGATGAGCAAGGAGGCCACGCTCAAGGTCAAGAAGGAGCTCAAGAAGCTCCGGATGATGAGCCCGATGAGCGCCGAGGCCACCGTCGTCCGCAACTACATCGACTGGATCCTGAGCCTCCCCTGGTACGAGGAGACGCAGGACAGGCTGGATGTCGTCGAGGCCGAGCGGGTGCTCAACGAGGACCACTACGGCCTCAAGCGCCCCAAGGAGCGCATCCTCGAGTACCTCGCGGTGCAGCAGCTGGTGAAGAAGCTCAAGGGCCCCGTGCTCTGCTTCGTGGGGCCTCCGGGCGTCGGCAAGACGTCGCTGGCGCGCTCCATCGCCCGCGCCACCGGCCGCAAGTTCGTGCGCCTGTCCCTGGGCGGCGTGCGCGACGAGGCGGAAATCCGCGGCCACCGGCGTACGTACATCGGCGCCATGCCGGGCAAGCTCATCCAGTCGCTCAAGAAGGCGGGCAGCAACAACCCCGTCTTCCTGCTCGATGAGATCGACAAGATGTCCACCGACTTCCGCGGCGATCCGAGCGCGGCGCTCCTGGAAGTGCTGGACCCCGAGCAGAACCACAACTTCAACGACCACTACCTCGACCTCGACTACGACTTGTCGAAGGTGATGTTCATCTGCACCGCGAACACGATGCACAACATCCCC